>NZ_QRQS01000002.1:0-218 GCF_003475605.1 Collinsella sp. AF31-11 | reverse complement strand
GCGGCAATCTGCCTTTCAACTTCGGCGGCATGACCAGAAGGTCAATGCCGCCTCGTTTCAAGGCACCTTGCTCGCTCTGGCGGGCTTTCGCTGTCGTTGCCAAAACAACGGCGTTTCCTTGGCTGGCTTAGGTGGCACTTGTACCTGTGGCGTTGCCATCGCTGCCGAAGATGGCAGTTGGGGACGTTCCTTTTAATATGAGCAGGACATTGTCAAGA
>NZ_QRQS01000019.1:0-12389 GCF_003475605.1 Collinsella sp. AF31-11 | reverse complement strand
TCGTTTGACTATTAGCGGCTAAAATCGCCCGGCGCTAACAGAGGCATCGATGACAGCAAATTCAGATAAATCTAAGCAGAACAACAAAGCGGCACATCGTGTACTAGCAGGTGCTTTGTGCGGAGCTTCCGTCTTGAGCCTGGTGCTGTCGCTCGTTATGCCCCCGATCTCGCAGGCCATCGCCAACGACGCCCAGACAGTTTCTACCGAAGAAACAGTAATGGGGGGTTCCTCAAGTGAATCCGCTGGTGTAAACGGCGCCACCGGGGATACCGAAAACCAGAATAGTGACGACACCGAGGGCGGCGAGGCTGACACGGTGGACCCGTCGTCCGATGACGATGAGGACGAGAACGCCGAGCAACCCGCGGATGATGGCGTCAATGATGAGGACGCAATTGCACCTGTTGCGGAGGATGCGGATGGATATACGCTGATTAATTCTGCAAAGGACCTATATGATGTCCTTCAAGTTGGTAAAAAGGCCGGCAAATTTCGCTTGAATGTTGATATTGAGTATGCAAGCGATATTACCTTGACCGCGGGTGAGGTTACCATCGACCTCAACGGGCATAAGATCAAACACTCGGGCGTGGAGTCCGGCAAGTCGCCTAACATGTCCATGTTCAATGTGCCCGCGGGTGCGACGCTCACGATTGAGGATTTGCCGCCAACACAGGATCAGGAATACTCAGATAGCGGCAACAAAAACGGCAACCTTGCCAAGCTGGAGTATGAGAACGGCACCGGTACGCCCAGCACGCTTACCTACTACGTAACAAAGTCAACGCCGATAGGCACAGCTACCACCGAGGCCCTCTACAGGCACGAGGTCAAGATCAACGGCGCTATCGTGGGCACCACTGCGAGCTCCGAAATGAAGCTCATCCACGTGTATGCGGGCGGTACGTTTAATCTCAAGAGCGGCGTGCTCACCACAAACAAGGACTGCAAAGTTGCCAACCTGATTTATGCCGAGAACGGTTCTACCGTCAACATGAGCGGTGGCTATGTTTGCGGTGCAACTTCCATGAGCAAAGGCGCAGGCATTGAGCTTGGTGTCAACGGCGGCAAGGGGGCGGCCCTCAACCTTAAAGGCGGCGTTATCGCGGGCAACTATGCTCCCAACGGCGGTGGCGTGTACGCTTACGGCTCTACAATTAATATGACCGGTGGCACGATTTCTGGTAATGGTACGTTCGAAGATCGGGCGGGTTACGGCGCGGGCATCTGCGCGCTGGGTTCTTCCGTGTCCATCTCGGGCGGCTACATCACCAACAACAACTGCCAGTTCGATTACAAGAATAATAACGCTTTCGACGCCCATAACGGCAACGGTTGCCACGGTGGCGGTGGTATCGCCGCGTACGACGGCGGTAGTCTCGAGATTAGTGGCGGTTACATCACTGGTAACTACTCTGCCGAGGCTGGCGGTGGTGTCTACGCTGGCTATTTCCACCAACCCCTCAGTATCTTTACCTTCTCGGGCGGTACAATCGCCAACAATGTGGCAAAAAACTCCGAGGGCGGTGGCGTGCGTATCGCTGCTCCGACTATTGGTAAATTTGATGTGAGTGGCCAGAAAGCCTACATCACCAACAACGAAACGCTCACCACTAACGACTGGGGTGGCGGCGGCATCTTCGTCCAGGGCGGTGGCACTTGGAAAGATGGAAATAGTGAAACTCCCGTTGCTTCCGCAAAGCTATATATCTATAGCACTCTGATTAAAGACAACTCGGCCCAGGGCTATGGTGGCGGCTTCGCTGCTTGCCCGAGTGGCAAGACAGCTATTACCGACACAAACGGTATTGCGATTTTCGACAACACTGACAAGAGCGGTGAGAATCTGTCAGGCGGCACTAATGGTAAGAATGAAGACCAGCCCACATCTGTTCAGGGTGGCGAGATAACCGAAGAGTTTAAAAATGCCGGCCATAAGGATCTATTCCTTATTCGTGCGAGTTCCAACAGTGATTACATCGCAGCCGTAACTGGTCAGATGCTTGGCGGCGGTGCAGCCAACTGGTCGGGTACGATCGACAAGACGCCAACGTCTATCGGCAAGTACGAGGGCGCTCAGGCTAAGTACATGATTGGCCTCGCTGCAAGTCCGTCCGATGCGGACAAGGATGCTGCCACCGGTGCTGCGACCCTCTTCATCACGGGCAACACATCCAACGTCCATGGTGGCGGCATCATGACCAACGGCGACGTAATCGCTGGCTCCACCAAGAAGGTGAACGTGTACCCCAAGATGAAGCTCAAAGGCACTAAGGCACTGGAAGGCCGCGCGCTTACTGCGGATGATGCGGGAAAATTCAGGTTCCAACTCTTGGAGCCGGGCGAGAGCGGTGGTGTCCCTAGCTTTAATAATAATGATGATGGCAAATTGCAGCTCAATGGCTGTTCAATAGTTGGCGATGACGATGGGGCCACGAACGACGCTGAAGGTAACTTTGTCTTTGATTTGGGCAGGGTCCACTCCGCTGGAACGAACGTCTACTACCTCGTTGAGGACCCCGGCAACGTTGCGGATCGCGTCCCTGGCGTGGACTACGACCAGACCATCTACAAGATTGAGCTTACAACTACGACCGAAAAGCGGCCGGTGCTGGAAATTGATTACTTCTACTATTTAGTTACGAATGTAAGGGTTACTAATCTCAAAAATAATGAGGTGAAAACGTTTACTCCGAACAACGGTAGCGATGTCTCCATTAAGATCACCGATGGCAACACCGACAAGACCTTTACTAATGCATACAAACCCAAGGGCTCTTGGACACCTCAGGTGACCAAGAAGGTCGACGGCGGCGAGATGAAGAGGTTCAAGTTCGAGCTGTATGCTGAGAATTCCAACAACACGGAGACACCCCTTCAGACCAAATATACTTCTGCTGAGTCGGGAAATTCTCAGATAGTAACGTTCGATCCGGTACCAATCGGTCCACTGGGCATCAATGATCTTACCAATGGCAAAGCAACGTTCACCTACTACATCCGTGAATGCGACGCCAGCGGGGCCGATGGCACCAAACACGAAGGCTACAAGAACGACACCAAGAGGTTCAAGGTCGTGGTAACGGCAACGGACAACGGTGACGGCACGCTGAAATGCACGCCGGTCTACTACGAGGTCGACGCCAGCGGTCATGAGAGCACGAGTCCAACCACCGATCCCACCTTCACCAACACCTACTCCACCTCTTTGCCCCTTTCTGGTATGTCGGGCGTCACTCTGACGTACCTTGCCGGCGCGGCGGTGCTTTGCGCTGCTGCGGCCTGGATGCACATTCGTCGTAAGGCGAATGCGAAGGGAGGTGAGCGTCGTGAATAAGAAAGTTTGCTCCTTCCCGATCTTGTTTGCGCTGCTTGCCCTCGTGGTCGGCACCTGCGCGGTTGTGTTCCCCGCTTCCGCGCAGGCCGCGCCGACCTCGACCGGTTCCATCACGGTGAGCGGCACCGTGGCGAGCAGCTACGACGCCTACCAGATCTTTAGCGCCAACGTCGTCGACGGCGACAGCGACGCCAAGATTGCCACCGACCTCGCCTGGGCAAGCGACGCCGTGCGCGACGCCGCGCTGCCTGTGCTGCACAGCGCCGGCATGCCCAATTCCCAGACCACCGCGCAGGAAGCTGCCGAGTGGCTCAACGCCGATTCTCACCTTACGAGCGCGCTGAGCGCACAGCTCGCTCGTTCCCTCCAGAGCTCTGGCGCCGTGTTCGTTGCCCTTAACGCGGGTACGGCGGCCGAGCTGCACTGCGGCTACTGGCTCATCGTCGCCGACGACGACGCCATCGCCCAGGGCGAGGCCGGCACCGCGCCGATCATGGCCCTGGTGGGCGGCAGCGCCGTCACCGTCAAGCCCAAGGCGGCGACCCCCAAGGTGTCCAAGCATGTGCTGGAGGACGGCACCGCCGCATGGCAGAAGGCCGCCGACGCCACGGTCGCCGACGACCTGTACTGGCGCCTCTCGGCCACGGTCCCGGCCGGGCTCACTGCCTACGACACCTATACGGTGAAGTTCGTCGACACCATGAGCGCGGGGCTCGACCCCTCCAAGGTCGCCGCGAGCATGCGCGTGTACGTGGCGGCGGGCGCGGACGGCGGCTTTGACGCCGTCTCGGCCGACAAGGACGGCCGCGTCGGCACCGAGCCCGCGAAGGGCTGGACCGACATCACGGCCCAGTGCGCCACCAAGGTAGCGGCCGACGGCAAGACCTTCACCGTGCGCACCGGCGACCTCATCGCCGCGCTCGGCGGGGCCGACGCCTTCACCGCGGGTGCCCGCGTGGTCGCCGTGTACAATGCGCCGCTCAACGGCGCGTGCAACCACGGCATCGCGAAGGGCAACCCCAACGAGGTCTACCTGCGCTACCCGCGCTCTCCCTTTGCCGACCAGTCCGGCGACGCCGGCTTCACCTGCACGCCGAGCGACGATGCGTGCGCCTACACCTGGGATCTCGCGCTCACCAAGCGCGGCAGCGACGGCGACAAGCCGCTTGCCGGGGCGGTCCTGAGCATCGCCGACGACCGCGGTCGTACGCTAGCGGCCGACGGCACGTGGGATGCGGAGGGCAAGGCCACCGTCACCACGAGCGAGGACGGCCGCGTGACCGTTTCGGGCGTGGACTCGGGCAAGCTGGAGGTCCGCGAGCTCAAGGCGCCCAAGGGCTACACCGCCTTTGAGGGCACGCGTTCCGTGACGGTCAAGGCCGAGGGCCTGGACGTCGACCATGTGGCCGCCGCCAAGCCCAAGCTCACCATCACGGCCGAGTCGCCCCTGCGCGCCGACAGCGCGGACGGGTCGACGGGCAGCCTGGAGGCGTCGCTCATCAACACGCCCACCGGCACGCCCCCTAGCATTACCACCGGAGGCTTTATGCCCTCGACTGGCGATATGGCAATGTACGCCGCGGCCGCCGCAGCGGTCGCCGGAGCCGCGCTTATCGTGGTCGCGCTCCTGGTCAAGCGGGGAGGTGGCAGCCATAAAGAGTAGCTGGCAGCCCCACAGAGAGCGGGGCGAGACGTAGCGAAGTAGATGCTAAGACACAGACAGACGGATTTAGATCAAATGGAATTCAAGCAGAAAGCAGAGGAAAAGAAGATGAGCATGAGCAAGAACATCGCACGCCTGGCAGTAACCGCCGGCCTCACGGCAGCCCTGAGCTTCGGCGGCGTGATGGCGCCGGTGACCATGGCGTTTGCTGCTGATGGCGACGACAGCATCACCATCACGCAGTCGGAGGGTAACGCATCCACTACGTTCAAGGCATATCAGATCTTCACGGCATCTGTCGTAGATGAGCCCGGTAACTCCGATAAGGTTGTTTCCAATGTCGACTGGGCTGCAGATCTTAAGAATAATGAGAAGGCGAAGACTGACATCATCAACGCCATTAAGGGTGTAGCGGGTGGCGATAGCCTCCCTCAGGATCCTTCCGCTCAGGACATTGCTGACTGGCTGAGCGATAAAAATCACGTGAACACTTCTACTAACACGCGTCTTGACAAGGATCATGTCCTTAACAAAATCGCTAAAGCGATCATCGACAATAACATTGCTCAAACTGGCAACTCATTCAAGGCGGGCGAGTTATTTAATGCCACGAGCAATGGCTACTATCTTTTTGTGACCGATAAAAGCTCTCTGAGTACTGCCGAGAATGCTAAGGCGAATACTGGCACTTCGCCGATTTTCGCTGTTGTTGGTGGTAAGGGCGTGACTGTTGCAGAGAAGACCAAAATTCCGACGATCAAGAAGGAGATCCTTAACGACTCCGCCGAGAAGGAGGGTGACTACACCGCCCAGGATGGGTGGACAAACGTTGCTGACTCCCAGGTGGGTCAGGAAGTAAGCTATAAGCTCACCGGCTCGATTGCGGACAACTACGCCACCTATGATTCCTATGCATACAAGTTCACGGATACCCTTTCGCAGGGCCTTACTTATGTTGATGGCTCGCTCGAGGTTTATGCGTTGAATGATGAGAACTATACCAAGATTAGCCAGACTAGCTACACCTTGGTTAAGCCTACTGAGGGCAATAATGCTCTGACGGTGAATTTTGATAATGAAAAGGGGCTGAAGTCGGCTACTGCGGATAGCGCCGACGATAGGCTTAATATCGGTGCTGAGACTCAGATTGTTGTCTTCTACAAGGCCAAGCTCAATAGCAAGGCTAGCTATGAGGTTCCCGGCAATACAAACGAGGTCTATCTCGAGTACTCCAATAACCCCATGGCTGAAGGTACCGGTAAATCCACTATCAAGACCGTAACCGACCACGTCTTCCGTCTCGATGTTACCAAGGTTGATAGCGTCGACAGCAGCAAGAAACTCAAAGCCGGTTTTAAGGTTAAGGTCGTTGCAAACGAGGATACCGCTTCCGTGGACAAGTGGCTCAAGCAGGACGGCAGCCTTACTAATTTGGAGAAAGATGCCTACGAGTTCATGACCGACGGCAATGGCGAGGTCAGGATTTCGGGCCTCGATGCGGGTAAGTATCAGATTACCGAGACCACTACGCCCTCCAGCTACAACACCATCGCTCCGTTTAACATCACGGTTGATCCGACCTACGATGCTGATGGTACGCTGACGGCGCTTACCGTCACCGACGACTCTGACATGGTGGACAAAGGTGCTGTGACCGGGGCCGCAGCTTCCATCACCGTCAAGAACAAGAAGGGCTCCGGCCTCCCGCTGACCGGTCTTAACGGCGTGACCTTCACTTGGATCGCTGGCAGCGCAGTGCTGTGCATCGGCGTGGCACACCTCATCCGCAGCCGTAAGCAGGCTGAGGAGTCCGAGCAGGAGTAACGCTCACTCACCCATCACTTTGGCAGGTGGGATGTGATGGCCATGAGACTTGCGGACACTTTTCTCGTCCATCTACGCTCTTGCTTTGCCATTCTCTTTTCGGGGCAAACTCCGCACTGGAGTTTGCCCCGTTTTTTTGGGACAACGCAGCCAGGCTCCATTGCTCGATGGATCAAGCGTATGAATATCGAACAGATGTTTGCAATTATTGCGTTTACCAGCTGCGGGTGCATACGCTCGCAGTAAAATGGCCTTGCGACGCATCCCGTGCGCGGGCGGCCGACGACTCGATCGGAGGTCCCCAAATGCTGAAATTCCTTAACGCGCTCGCCGCCCTTGCGGCGGTGGGCTCGTTCGTCATCGCGTTTCTTGACTCGTATGAGGTTCGGTTTAAGGTCCGTAGGCGCACGCGCGGTGCGGACGGTAGAAGGCATTTGCGCCGTAACAAGCGCAAATAAGAATGCCCGGGGTTAGAGGCCCGGGCATTTAACAACGTCGGAAACTGGTCGCCCGCGCTCCTAAGTACTTACGCGGGGTGCGTCGTTTCCTGTAGCTATTGTATCCCGAATCGCCCCGCCGATTCGGGACATTTTGAAAACTCAAATGCTGGCCTATGCTCGCGCTGCGCAATGCTGTCTAGCTGCGTTGTCCGGCGCGGAAGCTCGTTAATCGGCTATTATTTGTTTAAACAACTTGAGTTGTAGAGGAGTGACCGGCGATGGTGCAGGGCGCCAAACATATGAAGAGCAATAACGCCGCGGCCAACGGTGGCTCAAGCCCTCAGCCCAAACCTCAACCAAAGTCCAAACGCCGTCGCAAGCGACTGCCGCGCTGGGCCGATCGGCTCATCACCATCGTTATCATCCTTATTGGCGTGGGCCTTATGACCTGGCCGTGGATCTTGGACCGGCTCGAGGCCTCGGGCGTGTTCAATCAGATCAGCACGGTGTCCAGCACCGTGGACGCGCTGTCTGCCGAAGAGCGCGAGCGCATTCTGCTTCAGGCGCGCTCCTTTAACGAGCAGCTGGCGGGCGAGGCCACCGAGCTTCCCGCCGACCAGATCGAGCCCTATGCCCAGCAGCTCATCTTTGACCGCGACCCCATGATGAGCTGGGTCGAGATCCCCTCCATCGACGTGAGCATGCCCATCTACCACGGCACGAGCGAGGAAGTCCTCATGGCGGGCGTCGGCCACCTGGAGGGCACGAGCCTGCCGGTTGGCGGCACCTCGACGCATTGCGTGCTCACCGCGCACTCGGGCATGCGCAACCTGAGCATGTTCGACGACATTCACTCGCTGGAGCCCGGCGACCTGGTGCTGCTGCACACCATGAACAAGACGCTCGCCTACAAGATGGTGGACTCCGAGGTCGTGCTGCCCGAGGAGATGGAGTCGCTGACCATCGAGCCCGGCGCCGACAAGGTGACGCTCGTCACCTGCACGCCCTATGGCGTGAACGACCATCGCCTGCTGGTGCATTGCGTGCGCACCAAGTACAGCAAGAAGGACGTCGACAAGCAAAAGTCGCTGGCCGGCCGCCACTGGGGCAAGCGCGAGTTTGCCGTGCTCATCGTGGTCGTGGCCATTGTGCTGTTGCTGCTGGACATCGTGATCAACGCGGTCCGCAAGCGCCGCAAGGCCAAGGCCTCGGCATAAGACATTCTCCAGAACCACCACAAAGGGGACAGGCACCTTTGTGGTGGTCGGGACTTCTAAACCATCACAACATTCGATGAAAATCGCGATTTTGACGAAAAGCGTCGAATGTTGTGATGGTTTTCGTTGTGGGCGGGACGGTTTTCACTATGGACGGTGCGGTTTCGCTGCAGAACCGCCAGCCTGCCGCCTGCCAACCGCCGCCCTCGTTACGTTTTCGCTGCATTTGGGTAAAGCACCTGCTCCAAGCGGCGTTGCCCTGTATACTAGAGCGGTTTAACTGTTATGCGGAAGGGAGCGCCTATGGCACTCAGCGAGAAAGACGTGCGCGGCATCGCCGAGTACGCAAAGATCGCACTGACCGATGACGAGCTCACCCAGATGACGTCCTACCTGAATGACGCCGTCCAGATGCTCGAGCCCGTCTTGCAATATGACTTGCCCGACGTGGAGCCCACGTTCCATCCTATCGGAAGCCTGTCCAACGTGATGGGCGATGACCTGCGCGAGCCCGAGCGCGACCTGCCGCTCGACGTTGCGCTCGAAAACGCTGGCAGCGCGCGCGACCGCTACTTCCGTGTGCCGTCCATTTTGGGAGAGGGGGAGAGCGAGTAATGGCGCAGAGCTTCGATTCCCTTACCGCCGCCCAGATCGCCGCGGGCGTTGCCGCCGGTGACTTTACCGCTACCGAGGTGGCCCAGGCCTCTCTTGCCGCCATCGAGGCGCGCGAGGGCGGGGTCCAGGCATTCCTGCAGGTGGCGCCCGAGCTTGCGCTCGAGGCCGCCGCGCGCGTGGATGCCGATCGTGCCGCAGGCAAGCCGCTGCCCCCGCTCGCGGGCGTGCCGCTGGCCATCAAGGACAACATGAACCTTGTGGGCACGCGCACCACCTGCGCTTCCCGCATGCTCGAGAACTACCAGAGCGTCTACACCGCCACCTGCGTCCAGCGCATGCTCGACGCCGGCTGCCTGCCCATGGGCAAGGCCAACATGGACGAGTTTGCCTTTGGCAGCTCCACCGAGAGCTCGGCGTTCCACCGCACCAACAACCCCTGGGATACCGAACGCGTGCCCGGCGGCTCCTCGGGCGGCTCCGCTGCCGCCGTCGCCGCGGGCGAGGTCGCTCTCTCGCTGGGTTCGGACACCGGCGGTTCCATTCGTCAGCCGGCGTCGCTGTGCGGCGTGGTGGGCTTTAAGCCCACGTATGGCGCCGTGAGCCGTTACGGCGTAGTTGCCTTTGGCTCGTCGCTCGACCAGGTGGGCCCCTTCGGCCGCACGGTCGAGGATGTCGCGCTGGCCATGAATGCGCTTACCGGCGCGGGCCACGATCCGTACGACTGCACCAGCCAGGATTGCGCCGTCGACTTTACCGAGCATCTCAACGACAGCATCGAGGGCAAGCGCGTGGGCATCATCCCCGCGTTTATGGAGGCCGAGGGCCTGACGCCCGAGGTCAAGGCCGCTGTTGAGCGTGCCGCTCAGGAGCTGCAGAACCAGGGTGCCGAGCTGGTCGAGGTCGACCTGCCGCACCTGGACGCCGCCATCGCCGCATATTACGTCATCGGCCCGGCCGAGGCGTTCTCCAACCTGGCCCGCTTCGACGGCATTCGCTATG
Organism: Collinsella sp. AF31-11; assembly: GCF_003475605.1. Lineage (NCBI taxonomy): Bacteria > Bacillati > Actinomycetota > Coriobacteriia > Coriobacteriales > Coriobacteriaceae > Collinsella > Collinsella sp. AF31-11. The sequence goes on along the minus strand of NZ_QRQS01000019.1, from coordinate 2,291 downwards.
GCTATCAGGAGGAGGGCTGCGCCAACCTGTCCGACCAGAGCTCGCTTTCGCGCGCCCACGGCTTTGGCGCCGAGGCCAAGCGCCGTCAGATGCTCGGCGCCTACCTGCTGAGCTCGGGCGTGTACGACAAGTACTACTATGCCGCGCAAAAGGCCCGCACGCTTATCACGCAGGACTACGACGCCGCGTATGCCAAGGTGGACACCATTCTTATGCCCGCCTCGCCGCGCACGGCCTTTAAGTTTGGCGAGATCAGCGACCCCACGCAGATGTACCTCTCCGACCTGTACACCATCTCGCTCAACATTTGCGGCAACGGCGGTATCTCGGTGCCGCTGGGCCTGGGCGAGGATACTCAGCTGCCCGTTTCTGCCCAGCTGGTGTGTCCGGCGTTTAAGGACCGTCAGCTGCTCACGTTTGCCCGCGCCCTGGAGCGCGGCTTTGCCGATGCCGCCACGGGTGCGCCCGCGCTTTCCGTCGCGCCCGATTTTGCCGGGAAGGGAGGCGAGCTGTAATGAAGGAGCTTTCCGAGGTCCTGCAGGATTGGGAGGCCGTGATCGGCCTGGAGATCCATACCGAGCTCACCGCACTCGATACCAAGATGTTCTGCAACTGCAAGCTCAGCCACGATGACGAGCCCAACGCCAACGTGTGCCCGGTGTGCCTGGGCCTGCCCGGCGCCCTGCCGGTGCCCAACAAGCGCGCCATCGAGAGCATCGTCAAGGCCGGTCTCGCCACCAACTGCGAGATCCAGCGCCACTCGATGTTCTACCGCAAGCACTACTTCTATCCCGACATGGCCAAGAACTTCCAGACCACGCAGGGCCCGGTCGCCTTTGCCATGTACGGTCATCTGGATCTGGACGTGACCGGTCGCGGTGCCGCCGAGCGCCCCGACTGCGCGTTTGGCGAGGCCGAGGCCCAGAGCCTGGCGAGCGCCTCGGCCAATGCCGAGGGCTTGTCTACGTCCATGTCCTCCACGATGCGCGAGGGCAATCAGCGCGCCGGCCATCTGGCGAGCTACGATGCCTCCAACCTGCAGATGCCCGAGCGTCGCGAGGACGGTTCTTACACCGTGCCCATCCGCATCCTGCGCATCCACATGGAGGAGGACGCCGCCAAGATGGTGCACGTGGGCGGTGCCGAGGGCCGCATTACCGCCGCGGCCGAGTCGCTCGTCGACTACAACCGCTGCGGCACGCCTTTGATTGAGCTCGTGACCGAGCCCGATCTGCGCACGCCCGAGGAGGCGCGTCTGTTTATGGAAAAGCTCCGTCGCATCTTTGTGACGCTGGGTATTTCCGACTGCTCCATGGAGAAGGGCTCCATGCGCTGCGACGGCAACGTGAGCCTGCGTCGCCGCGGCGAGACCAAGCTGGGCACCAAGACCGAGCTCAAGAACCTCAACTCGTTTAAGAGCCTGCACGACGGCCTTGCCTACGAGATCTGCCGTCAGGCCGAGGTGCTCGAGGAGGGCGGCATCATCTACCAGGAGACCCGCCACTGGGAGCCCAGCCGCAAGCGCACCGTGGTCATGCGCGTCAAGGAGACGGCCGACGACTATCGTCTGTTCCCCGACCCCGACTTGGCGCCGTTCGATCTGGATGACGAGTTCATCGACCGCTGCCGCGGCGAGATTCCCGAGCTGCCCGATGCCAAGCGCGCCCGCTTTGAGGCCGATTTTGGCATTAAGGCCGCCGACGCCGAGCAGATCGCCGGCGACCCGGAGTTTGCCGAGTTCTTTGAGGCCGCTGCTGCCGGCATGGCTGGCAAGGAGGCCCAGACGGTCGCGAACCTGCTGGTCAACGAGATGATCGCCTACCTTAAGGACGCGGGTACCTCGCTGGCTGAGTCTGGCATCGCGCCGGCTCAGGTGGCGGCTCTTGCCAAGCTGCTGGCGACCGATGCCATCAGCTCCAACCAGGCGCACGAGGTCTTTGAGGCCATGGCCCAGACCGGCGACGACCCCAACAAGATCGTCGACGAGCGCGGTATGCGTCAGGTGAGCGATGCCGGCACGCTGCAGCCGATTGTGGACGAGGTGCTGGCAAACTGTGCCGAGCAGGCGCAGCAGTACCGCGACGGCAACCAGAAGGTCATTGGCTTTTTGGTGGGCCAGTGCATGAAAGCGAGCCGCGGCAAGGGCAACCCGAAGCTCTTCAACGAGTTGCTGAGAAAGGCGCTCGCGTAGCACACGGGCAGGGAAGGCTATCGGGCGGGCAGGGCCCGGGCCTTTACTCTCAACTTCGAACAGTCCTGCGCAAGACGGAGGCGCCACTGGCGCCTCCTTT
>NZ_QRQS01000018.1:0-16153 GCF_003475605.1 Collinsella sp. AF31-11 | reverse complement strand
GTTGGCTTGGCTAAGCAGGCTGAGGCAATTCAAATTAAGTTAGTTGCAAAGGGCTCTTCTGACGCGCCCGCCCAAGATCAGGCGGCTTTGATTCAGCTCCCTGGGCTTTCCGTTAAGGCAAACTGCTCTGGGCTTGGTTGGCAAACGGTTGTTGGTAATGATGGTGTTGCTGGCACGGTTGGGCAGAATCGCGCCATGGAGGCCATGCAGCTGTCGCTTTCTGATAGCTCTATAAGTGGCGGCATTTCGTATTCTGCCCACGTATCCAATATCGGCTGGCAATCTGCTGTTTCTGATGGCGCTACATCGGGGACCATTGGTCAAGGGGAGCAAATCCAAGCCGTAAAGATCAGCTTGTCTGGCGATGTTTCCAATTACTTTGATGTTTGGTATCGCGTTCATGTCTCAAATTACGGTTGGCTTGGCTGGGCCAAAAACGGCTCTCCGGCAGGCACCACGAAGCTTGGAATTCCCGTTCAGGCGTTGCAGGTAAAGATTGTCCCCAAGGGCGCCGCTGCTCCGGGTTCTACTTCCGATTCGTATTTTGAGACCTATCGCTATATGGGCTATCAGACACCCGGATCATACCCAAAGGTAAATTGCAACAGTGTGCGGCTTCCTTCGTATTGCACCGGATACTTTACGTACGTCACGCCTTCCCGTATTCCCTATAACGCTTCGCGCCAGGACTGCATTAACGCATTTGTCCAGCGTGCTCGTGAATATATCGGAACTCGTTATATCGAGCCTTGGTCTTCTTGGCCGGGGGATGCAGTTGATTGCTCGGGCTTGGTGCTGCAATGTCTGTATGCGACTGGCATGGATATGGGTTGGTATAACCCATATAACCATCGTTGGTTGCCCGAGCAAACCTATAACTCCATGAACTGGTATCGCAACAACACATTTATGCCGGTTAGCACCTCTGCTATGCAGAGGGGAGATGTGGTCTACTACCAGGGTCATATTGGAATCTACATCGGAAACGGTCGAATTATCGATTCGTGGCCGGGAATTGGAGTCACCGAGCGCTCAGTCTATGCTCCTGGTCGTGTAATCGGTGCCGCAAGGCCTTTTGCATAGAGCCAATTGAGGCGTTCCGTAACGGGAGCGCCTCTTTTTTGTCTGAATGCTACCGTTGCGCCTTAAGCCTTAAATGCTTGTTTAGAAGTGCGGTAATATAATTTGGTGTCTTCGAACGTGGTCAATATCTCGGGGGATATATATGAATCGTCTCAAAGCGTCTGCAGCTTTGATTTGCACGCTTTTAATAGCTTGGTCGCAAATCATTCAGCCTTACTGTGCATACGCGCTGTCTGCCCAATCCGTCGCTTCTTCACAGTCGGTGCAACAATCATCGAATGACTGCGGATTTCAAGGTGAAAGCTTTCAGGATGGGCAGGGCGACGCCTCGGGTTCTCAGGGTGTAACCGAGTGGTATGGTGACGATGCGGACGCTGCTCGTTCGGATGGGGACTCAGGCTCAGTTTCTGATGACCAGTCTGGAATCGGGACAGATGAGTCGGACGTTGACGATTCTGCTGGCGAGGCCTCGGCGGGTGATTCCATACAGGCGGATTCTCCTGAAGCTGACTCTTTGGAGCCGAATTCCTGGCGTTATGAGAACGGCTTGCTTATTGATGCTGTCTCCGATGGCATCGATGCACAGTCTTTGGCTGACGAAGCTTTGCCCAATGGTGCCGTTGCGCGTGGTATCGATGTCAGCAACTTTCAGGGGACGATTGACTGGAATCAGGTTAAAGCCGCTGGTATAGAATTTGCTATTCTCAAGGTCGGCCCTGTTTACGGCAAACCCGATTCAACGTTTGAACGAAACGCTACCGAATGCGAACGTCTCGGGATTCCTTACGGTGTCTACTACTACTCCTATGCTCGTTCTGTAGCGGATGCAAATAAAGAAGCCGATCGAACGCTTGCTTGGCTCGGTGGCCATCATCCGTCGATTCCCGTTTATTACGATCTTGAGGATAACTATATCTTGCAGGATCCGAATTTCAGCAAAGATAAGCTCGCTCGGATTGCGCAGACTTTTTGTAACCGTATGGAGGCCGTTGGCTTTAAGTCGGGTATCTATGCGAACCTTAACTGGCTCAACAACTACTTGGATAGTCCGTCTCTGAGCGGTTATGACCATTGGGTTGCTCAATATAATTGGTGTTGCGATTATGCTGGCAGCTACAGTTTCTGGCAGTATTCAAGCAGCGGCAATGTCCCGGGCGTTAACGGGCGCTGTGACATGAACTACTGCTTCAACGGTTCTCTTCTGAACGTAGATGACGGCAAGATGCATATTCAGTATGAGGCGCATGTCTCGAATATTGGCTGGATGAGCAGTAAGCGCGACGGATCTACTGCGGGTACAACAGGGCAGTCTAAAGCCGTGGAAGATCTTAAGGTCAGCATCCTGAATCCCGTTGAAGATGGCTCTGTGCAAATTAGCGCTAATGTAAGTGGCATCGGCTGGCAGGGCTGGGACACCCCCTCGGCCTCCGAGGGCGGCACCACCGGCCAGGGACGCGCCGTCGAGGCCGTGCGCCTGAGGCTCACGGGCTCCCTCGCGAAGGACTTCGACGTCTACTACCGCGTCCACGCCTCCAACATCGGCTGGATGGCCTGGGCCAAGGACGGCGAGGAGGCCGGCACCACGGGCTTCGGCAGGAGCGTCGAGGCCGTCCAGATCAGACTCGTCAAGAAGGGCGACGCCGCCCCCTCGTCCGACGGCGCCAACGTCGACTACGCCTTCAAGAAGAAGCCCATGTCCCTGACCTATCGGGCCCACGTCTCCAACGTGGGCTGGCAGGGCGCCGTCTCGGACGGCGCGACCGCCGGCACCACCGGCCGCGGTCTCGCCCTCGAGGACCTCAAGCTCTCGCTCGACAGCTCCGACTACTCGGACGGCTCTTCCGTCCAGATCGACGCCCACGTCTCGGGCATCGGCTGGCAGGGCTGGGACACCCCCTCGGCCTCCGAGGGCGGCACCACCGGCCAGGGACGCGCCGTCGAGGCCGTGCGCCTGAGGCTCACGGGCTCCCTCGCGAAGGACTACGACGTCTACTACCGCGTCCACGCCTCCAACATCGGCTGGATGGCCTGGGCCAAGGACGGCGAGGAGGCCGGCACCACGGGCTTCGGCAGGAGCGTCGAGGCCGTCCAGATCAGACTCGTCAAGAAGGGCGACGCCGCCCCCTCGTCCGACGGCGCCAACGTCGACTACGCCTTCAAGAAGAAGCCCATGTCCCTGACCTATCGGGCCCACGTCTCCAACGTGGGCTGGCAGGGCGCCGTCTCGGACGGCGCGACCGCCGGCACCACCGGCCGCGGTCTCGCCCTCGAGGACCTCAAGCTCTCGCTCGACAGCTCCGACTACTCGGACGGCTCTTCCGTCCAGATCGACGCCCACGTCTCGGGCATCGGCTGGCAGGGCTGGGACACCCCCTCGGCCTCCGAGGGCGGCACCACCGGCCAGGGACGCGCCGTCGAGGCCGTGCGCCTGAGGCTCACGGGCTCCCTCGCGAAGGACTACGACGTCTACTACCGCGTCCACGCCTCCAACATCGGCTGGATGGCCTGGGCCAAGGACGGCGAGGAGGCCGGCACCACGGGCTTCGGCAGGAGCGTCGAGGCCGTCCAGATCAGGCTCGTCAAGAAGGGCGACGCCGCCCCCTCGTCCGACGGCGCCAACGTCGACTACGCCTTCAAGAAGAAGCCCATGTCCCTGACCTATCGGGCCCACGTCTCCAACGTGGGCTGGCAGGGCGCCGTCTCGGACGGCGCGACCGCCGGCACCACCGGCCGCGGTCTCGCCCTCGAGGACCTCAAGCTCTCGCTCGACAGCTCCGACTACTCGGACGGCTCTTCCGTCCAGATCGACGCCCACGTCTCGGGCATCGGCTGGCAGGGCTGGGACACCCCCTCGGCCTCCGAGGGCGGCACCACCGGCCAGGGACGCGCCGTCGAGGCCGTGCGCCTGAGGCTCACGGGCTCCCTCGCGAAGGACTACGACGTCTACTACCGCGTCCACGCCTCCAACATCGGCTGGATGGCCTGGGCCAAGGACGGCGAGGAGGCCGGCACCACGGGCTTCGGCAGGAGCGTCGAGGCCGTCCAGATCAGGCTCGTCAAGAAGGGCGACGCCGCCCCCTCGTCCGACGGCGCCAACGTCGACTACGCCTTCAAGAAGAAGCCCATGTCCCTGACCTATCGGGCCCACGTCTCCAACGTGGGCTGGCAGGGCGCCGTCTCGGACGGCGCGACCGCCGGCACCACCGGCCGCGGTCTCGCCCTCGAGGACCTCAAGCTCTCGCTCGACAGCTCCGACTACTCGGACGGCTCTTCCGTCCAGATCGACGCCCACGTCTCGGGCATCGGCTGGCAGGGCTGGGACACCCCCTCGGCCTCCGAGGGCGGCACCACCGGCCAGGGACGCGCCGTCGAGGCCGTGCGCCTGAGGCTCACGGGCTCCCTCGCGAAGGACTACGACGTCTACTACCGCGTCCACGCCTCCAACATCGGCTGGATGGCCTGGGCCAAGGACGGCGAGGAGGCCGGCACCACCGGTATGTCGTGTTCCCTCGAAGCTATTCAGATTAAGCTCATTAAGAAGGGCGCTTCCCATCCTGATACGTCGGGGTATTCTCATCTTGAAATACCTACGGTGACGTATTCCTCTCAGGTGAAAGGTGCTTGGCAGAATACTGTTTCTGCCGGAGAGGTGTCCGGTACAACTGGTCAGGGAATTCCCATCACCGGGTTTTCGGCTAAAACTACTTCATCTGTTGCCGGCGGAATTAATTTTCAACTACATTTTTCAAATGTAGGCTGGACTTCTGGCAAATCAAACGGAGGACAGCTTTCGTCTACCGCTGAGTCCAATTCGGTTGAGGCTATCAGAATCTCTCTATCAGGTGACTTGGCATCTTACTTCGATGTTTGGTATAGGGTTCATGTTGATAGCGTCGGCTGGCTTGGTTGGGCTAAAGATGGTGCTGTTGCCGGCAGTACCGGCTATGGGGTGCACGTTCAGGCCGTCCAGGTGCGCCTTACAAGAAAAGGTGCCAATGCACCCGGAACTACCATTTCGCCGTGTTTGCTTGGGCAACCTTTTACACTTGCAAATCCCATGCAGAAGAAAATTGTAGAGCTTGCCCGACAGGTGCCGTCTCCTGGCCCGGGATTGTGCTCCGAGTAGATTGCAGATATCTATGAGCGTGCCGGATTTAGGAATGTCCATACAGATGCCTGCGATTACTACTGGGATTACTGTAAATACACCGATTATTCTCATTTGAAAGTCGGAATGGTCATTGCCGTTCCTTCGCATACGCATACACGCATGGGCAGCATTTACGGTCACGCTTGTCTCTACATCGGTAATAACCAGGTTATGGATAATGTCGGTCGGATCAGGACGCTCGATATGGCGTACTGGTTGGATTATTATTCCACCTCATACAAGCCAAAATGGGGCTGGTATGACAACCTGCCGCTTGCATAGCAGGTCGAAATTCGTGTCTTCACACAGGTTCTAGCAAATATTCTGATTAAAACGAACGGGTCGTTTTGCAACGGTCCGTTCGTTTCTATTTAAGTGCCATTCACGTTTTCGGTATTTAGGCAATTGTCGAAACGGTAAATAATGATGTTAAAGATGGTCGAGTGATGGGGGGAGTCGAATGAAAAAGACGCAACGGCTGTTAGCATCGGCAATGATGGCATTACTAATCCTTCAATGTCTTCTGACGCCCCTTTCTGTTTGGGCAGATTCTTTACCTGTGCAACCGGAATTCACTGATTATATCGATAGTTCTGCCAGCAGCTTGGAAGACGAGAGCTTTGTCTTAAATGACGAACAGCAGGGGATTGAAGTCGAGCAGCCGACTGTGTCAGACAATGATTCTCCCTCATCCGTTTCTAGCGAGCCTGCCTCCAATGCAACTGATTCGACGAAACCCGAAAATGATGTATCCACTGTGTTTGGCTCTGTTTCATACCAGACTCATGTACAGGATATTGGCTGGCAAGCTCCCGTTTCAAATGGAATGACGGCGGGCACTACAGGCCGTGCCAAGCGCGTCGAAGCCCTCAAGATAAATTTGCTTTCACAGGATGACACCCCGCTGGGGAATGACAGCATTTCGGTCCAATCTCACATTTCCGGGATCGGCTGGGAGTCTCAGCCGGTGGGTAACGGGCAGGCATCTGGAACAGTTGGACAGTCGCGAGCCATCGAGGCGATCAAGCTATCTTTGTCGGGCGGTCTTTCTGATTCGTATGACATTTGGCATCGCGTTCATTCTGCAAATGTTGGTTGGCTTGGTTGGGCCTCAAATGGTGAGCCTGCTGGAACGCAGGGCTATGCTTATCAGATCGAAGCTATTCAGATTAAGGTGCTTCCAAAAAATGCTCAAGATGCGCCAACGCGAGGCGATGCCTTTAGGGATCACTCTCAGGAACCGCCTACCGTTTCCTATCGATCTCATGTCTCTAATGTTGGATGGATGAGCGCCGTCGCGGACGGAAAGACATCGGGGGTTATTGACTCAAGAAATGCAATTGAGGCGCTGTCGCTCAGCGTAAATTGGTATGGTCACGGAGGCTCTATTTCCTCTCGGGCTCACGTCTCTGGCATTGGTTGGCAAGGCTGGTCTTCAGGTGCTGTTGGCACGACGGGGCAGTCTCGGTCCTTTGAGGCCGTTCAGTTTAAGCTGAACGGCGAGATATCTGCAACTTATGGCATTTGGTACCGTGTGTATGCTTCCAAATTGGGCGGATGGCTGGGCTGGACGTCTAACGGGTCTCCTGCGGGCTCGGTGGGGAAGGGTGCTGCCATTCAGGGTGTTCAGATTTTATTGGTCGAAAAAAAGCGGCTCTGCTCCCGGCGATACGTTGAACCATTTCATTGGAGCTACGGATGTTCTAAGCGGGAGCTCGCTCGCTCTTAACGGTAAAAGCCTGGGCTCCGTACAAGGCAAATCAATCTTATTGGGTTCCGAGAACGGCTCTGAACCTTTAACTTCGCTCTCTATTTCGTTTGATAATCAAGAGATTTTAGGCTCAATTGACTATTCCGGCTTCTTTGAATTTGGCGGATGGAGCGGTGCTGTTTCTGACGGTGCTGCGCTTAACTCTAAAAACGATGGGCGTGTTTTAAAGGCGGTGAGATTGGCTCTTACTGGAGATTTGTCTAAAGCCTATGACGTTTGGTATCGCTGTTTTGACTCCAAAAAAGGATGGCTTGGTTGGGCGTGCAATGGCTCGGATGCGGGGGCAACGATATCGGGTTCATTCCTTAAGGCTGTCGAAGTAAGGATTGTCAGTAAAGGCGCCGGCGCTCCCGGGATAACGGACGGAGCATTTGTTTCTGATACTTCCGCCGATTGCGCCCACGTTGTATATCAGGCCCATTCGGCTAACCGTGGGTGGTCTCCATCTGTTTTAGATGGGCAGAATGCCGGTACAACGGGAAAATCGCTTTCTCTTCAAGCTTTGAATGTGTCGTTGTCTGGCGTGGATGATGATTCTCTAATTGAGGCAAGGGCCCATGTTGCCAATATTGGTTGGCAAGAATGGCGATCTGCCGGTTATGTTGGGACCGTTGGACAAGAATTGGCCATTCAGGCTCTTGAGCTGCGCTTAAATGGTTCCCTCGCGAATCAGTATGACATTTACTATCGAGTTCATTCGGCGGGCTATGGTTGGCTTGGTTGGGCCAAAAACGGCGATTCCGCTGGAACTACCGGGCTTAATATCCAGATAGAAGCCGTCCAAATTAAGCTTGTGGCGAAGGGCGGGGATCCTGGTGCGCCGTCTGCGCCTGCATTTATCTCGGTACCAGCCCTAACGCTCCAGGCGCATGTCGCCGCGCTTGGTTGGATGAATCCCGTTGGCAACGGTGGCATTGCGGGTACGACTGGCAGATCACTTGCAATTGAGGCACTGAAGCTAAACGTATCCAGTAGCGTATCGGGCGGTATTGAGTACTCTGTCCATGTGCAGGATGTGGGTTGGCAAGGCTGGACTTCCAATGGGAATGTTGCTGGTACGGTAGGCCGTGCTAAGCGCATCGAGGCTCTTAAGATTAGGCTGACTGGTGATTTGTCGAATTACTTTGATATCTGGTATCGAGCATATTGCCAAGACTTTGGGTGGCTCGACTGGACCGCTAATGGGCAGCCTGCGGGCACATCGAGGATAGGCTGCAGAGTCGAGTCTGTTCAAGTGAAGATCGTTCCCAAGGGCGCTGGTGCTCCCGGTGCTACCTGGCGCCCGTTTACCGATCAGCCTTTGTTGCCTGCCGACATGATGGCCATGCTTAATCGGGCTAATAGATATTCGAGCAATACAAACTGGCTCATTATGGTTGACAGGCAAGCATGCCGCCTTGGAGTTTTTCGTGGACAGCGCGGGTCGCGGAGTTACGCTCAATACTGGACTTGCTCTACCGGCGCTCCTAGTACTCCAACGCCTACGGGCGAGTATACCGTTACCGGCAAGGGCTACTCGTTTGGACATGGGTATACCTGCTACTACTACACGCAGTTTTACGGGGACTATCTGTTCCATTCAATACCGTACTACCAGGGAACTTTTAATCCTATGGACAGCCGAATGGGAATGCATATTTCACAAGGCTGCGTGCGTTTGCCCATTGATCGCGCTAAATGGATTTGGGATAACGTGCCCCTTACTACCAAGGTGGTAATTAACTAGCTATTCCGTAAACGACGAGAGCTTGTTAGAGGGTCCTTTCCTGTTGCCGTAGTCTTGGCAACGAGAAAGGGCCCTTGCCTTTGGATGGGGCTCCTTTTTCTTCGTTCACCTAATTGGTGGCAATAATGAAGCCTACTCCCGATAGTATTGTTACTGACGACTGTCTATCTAGGAGGCGATTCTCTTGAAAAGGCAATTTAGAGCATTTGTTGTTCTGATTTCCTGCTTCATGTCGATGCAGCTTTTGAGCCCTTTGGCTTGTTGGGCGGATCAAAATGTTGGTACCAACGAATATGAATCCGTTCCAGAGGCCCAATCAGACTCTTCGGATCAAACTGCTGTTGTAGCCGATGAATCAGCGCCTTCGATCGATGCTGCCGTGGAGTCCAAAGAGGAGATACCGGATGTCAGCTATAAATCTCATATTTCTGGCATTGGCTGGGAGTCGACGTTCACATCGAATGGCTCGATCTCTGGCACAACGGGCCAGTCTCGTAGGCTTGAGGCGCTCAGAGTTTCTCTTTCTAATTCAGAAGACCTTGGTATCGAATACCGCTCGCATGTGCAAAATGAAGGCTGGCAGGATTGGGTTTCTAATGGAGCCGTCTCCGGCACAACGGGGAAGGGCCTTCAGGTTGAAGCTGTCGAGCTCAAGCTGACGGGTGACAGGTCGGCTTCTTATGACCTGTATTATCGCGTTCATGCTTCTAATTTCGGTTGGCTTGGTTGGGCCTCAAATGGGTCGACTGCGGGAACCACCGGTTGGTCTTATGCCGTTGAAGCAATACAGATCGTCATTGTAAAGAAGGGTGATGCGGCGCCCGGTGATACCGCTGGTGCCTATGTCCCGTATGTCTTTAATTGCTCTCTTTCTCAGGTTGGGGAGACGACTAAAGTAACCCTGAATATTCCGCAGGTCGAGGATATAAAACGACTCGGCATCGCTGATTCGATAAGGGTGGCGGGCTCCATGTCGTATGGAGGGAAGGTGACCCGTTCCGTTTCAAGTACGATTGCACTCGGAGATTTGGATTCCAGCTCCAGCGAAATTGAATTTAACGATTATGGTCCGTTTGACGTTACGTTGCAGTATTTGAAGAGCGGAAACATCGTTCATGAGGACCATCAGCCAATCGGCATTTCTGCGAGTGAATACAACCTTGCCCCTTTGAGTGCTTCTTTCCCCGTTGTTCTCTATTCGCTATCTTTCTGGGGCATCAGCACCTCTTCTGCTGGAACGACCATTCCGTCAATCGTAATGCTCGATCGTCCAAATGCCTATAACTGGAGCTCGCTTCCATCCGGGATGTATGGCCTTCCGTATCTGACTCATGATGAGAATGCTTCTAGTTCAAGCTATCAGGCGTTCGCGGATTATGTCGCTGCTCTCTTCAAGATCAACCCCAAGGCAAAGTTCAATCTGTATATCAATGACATCACCTGTTCGTTGATCCATAGGATGATTTACGCCAACAAGATTCCCACTGGCCAATACTCCATTCGGCTGTTGTCCGATGGATCTGCCACGTATGTCTTTACCAACGAGGCCTTCGACGTAAAGGATCCAGATTCTAAGCAAGCGGAACTGATTGCTTTATGGAATGCTGCCAAGAATAAGGAATACGAAACCGGTGAGGTGTCAAAGTCGTATAGCGATTATCACGATCACTGGGATTCTATGTATGCCGTGCTCAGTATTGAGTCTGGCACTCAGTGGTGGATGACTCGAACTAATCTGTTTACGAGTGGTGACAATAATGCCTTTGCGAATAAGATCGCATCCGATCCTAACGTTAAGAAGGTGAACGTTTCGGGCATGCTGACGAGCCTGCAGAATAGGGGAGAGGATACGGTCCAAGCGTTTAAGGCCCTGTACAACTTCAACGATGGTTATTTCGATGCGGCGACTCAACAGGGCAAAAAGGTAATGATGCTGCTTGGAACGTACATTTCTTATGAGCAGAATTTTGACGACTATGCCAACTTGACGGAAGTTATCTATGGCGATGACTATTTGTATTATTACAAGGGGCATCCGAACACACCGACGGGCATGTATCCCCAAAAGCAGGAGCAGCTTGACCGTCTTGGTATTACCGATGTCGATTCGTCTGTTGCTGCAGAGCTGATCCTTTTCTTTAATCCGGAGATTGGCTTGTCTGGCTATGGATCTAGCACGTATAACTCGGCCAGTGCCGATGCTGCCGGTGGACTTTGGAATTCTACGAAGTCCGAAGCGTTGAAGCCCGGCGCTGCTATCGATTATTCGATTATGGATTGGTTTGCTTCGCCTATTACTGAGGACTCAGACGCGGCTATCAGGTCCCTTTGCAAGCAAGGTGACTCCTGTTATCTCGTAGAGTTTTCGGATTCCATACTTGCTTCGGCAAATTACGACTTTGCTATCTATTCGCACAATAGCGGCGCTCTGACTTATTTCAAGAAGGGTGAGTCGGGCTACGATGTTGTTAGGGTGTCACGAGGCCCTCTTGACGTCTTGGCAACTTCGCATGTCTCGAATGATGGCTGGCAATCGGCCTCCAAAGGTGGAAATGCTTCCGGTACCGTTGGCCAGTCAAAAGCTGTCGAGGCTATTACTCTCAATCTGCAGAATGCTCCTTACGATGGTGCATTGGAGTACAGGACGCATGTTTCCGATTATGGCTGGCAGGACTATGTGAAAGAGGGGAAAGTTTCTGGTACTACGGGCCAGAGCAAGTCCGTCCAGGCTATTCAGATTCGCCTGACTGGCGAGATGGCCAATCGCTATGACGTTTATTATCGAGCTCACGTTCAGGATAAGGGCTGGCTCGGTTGGGCTTGCAATGATCAGGTTGCCGGAACAACTGGGTTTGGCTTGAGGCTCGAGGCATATCAGGTCGTTTTAGTCGAAAAGGGTTCGCCCTCTCCTGGGGATACAAATCAACCTTCTATTCAGAGAACGTTTTCAATCAGGGCTCATGTTTCAAACCTTGGTTGGCAGTCACCTGTTTACGAAGGCGCGACTGCTGGCACAACTGGTCGTAACCTAGCTGTTGAGGCGTTGACAATCAGCAGGCCCGACCTTGGGTATTCAGGCAACATCGAATATCGAGCTCACGTTCAGAATATCGGCTGGCAAAAGTGGGTCAAGAATGGCAGGGTTGCCGGCACTACAGGGAAGTCTCTATCTATCGAGGCAGTTGAAATAAAGCTGACGGGAGATCTTGCCAAGCAATATGACGTTGCCTATAGGGCGCATGTGCAGGGCAAGGGTTGGCTCGATTGGGTTAAATCGGGCGAGTGCGCAGGTACAACTGGAGAGGCCCTACATTTGGAAGCGATTAAGGTTAAGTTGGTTGATAAATAGTAAGTGATGCAAGTCTATCATCTATCCGCTATTGCAGTAATTCAGTGGTCTAGTCCAACTGTATGAGTTTAATCTTGAAGGAGTTTATGATTTTTCGTAAACTCCTTTAGTTTAGCTACTAATTAATTATAGGGACTCGTTTATGAATACATGTGCAAAACGATGCAAGTCTTATGGCGTTTTATTTGCTGTAATGTTTGTGGTTGCGTTATTAGTCGCAATTTATTATTGCAATTTGAAAACAGGGTTTCATGTTGACGAGCTGTGGACTTTCGGCCTCTCGAATAGTTTTTATTTTCCACATATTTTTTGGGAAAACAATATGGATGCCAACTGGATGGATCATACGTTCATTCAGTCTTATTTGACAGTTGATACAGGGCATGTGTTTCGGTTTGATTCGGTTTTATATAATCTGAGTAATGACGCACATCCTCCTCTCTATTTTTTCATTATTCATACCGTTTGCTCACTGTTTCCGAATGAATTTAGCAAATGGTTTGGCTTGGTTCCTAATCTATGTTTCTATTCACTCAGCTTAGTATTTTTATTTAAGCTTTCTTACAAAGTGTTTCAGAGTAAGCCAGTCGCCCTAATTTTAATGGCTCTTTGGGCTTTCTGTCCCATAGCGTTAAATCTAGTGACCTACATTCGAATGTATCTGTTATTGGTGACACTTGCCCTAGCATTTCTTGATGCGTTATTCGATATGTTTAATGCTTCCTTCGCCAATCGATCGGTTTATTTCCGCCTATTTGTTATTTCTTTATTGGGGTTTTTAACTCATTTCTATTTCTATATTTATCTCTTTTTTGTTTCCTGTTTTTTTACTATTTATTTTTGGGCAAGAAAAGGGTGGAGGTTCTCCTTTAAATATGGAGTCACGATTGTCTTATCGGTTTGTCTGTCATTTATCATATTTCCTCCAGCATTAAGCAACATGTTTGGGAATCACTATGTCGAATCGGCCTCATCGCAATCAGGGGTAATGGTATTACTTAGACGAATTTGGCAATTTCTAGGGTCGTCGTCCGTTGATTTGTTCTTCGGATCAAGGCTTCTTTTGATTGCCTGCTTCTGTTTGTCAATTGCCCTTTGTTTCTACTTGCTATGGAATAAAAAAATTAATCGTGAGCATCCTGAGTCGATTTATATAGTTTTATTATTTAATTCATCCCTTGTATTTTACGTCACAGCTTGCTATGTATCTCCTTTTACTTCGTCAAGATACATATGCTTGGCATATCCAGGATTACTGTTATTTGGATTTGGAATGTTCTTGTATCTATTTAGATATTTGCAAATTCGCTATAGAAATAATACTGATTTCAATTTTCGGGGCACTATTTTAGTTTCTGTTGTATTTGTTTGCGCAATTATTGCTGCAGATTCTGTTTTCTTTTCTTCCAATGCTTTGTATTTATATCCGAAATCTGCTGACAATGAAGCCGCAGTAGAGAAGTACGCGGGTTCAACGGGGCTCTTTGTCTCTTATGATTACTATCAGCTCACTGCGAAGCTATTAGAAGTTGCCAAATTTTCTCGCATTCATGCGCTGATTCCTGATCAGAAAGCTATTAGCAGTTTTTGCGATAGAAATTATATTGATTCTGATGATCTGGTTGTTTACATGAATAATCACGACTGCGAAGAAGAGGTTCTTTCTCAACTGAAAGATGAACTAGGATATAGTGGTTTTAAAAAACTGCCCGGATATACTCAAATCGATGATGGAACCTCTTGTTTTGTTTATGTCCTTTATAGATAACAGTAGGAAAAGGGTCTTTAATGAAACGAGATTCGGTGATTCAATTTCTGAAGTTTTCGATTGTTGGACTTTCAAATACAATCGTTTCTTACTTAGTCTACGCGGCACTCCTTTTTATTGGAGTGAACTATATTGTCGCCAATATAGTTTCATATTTTGCTGGTGTCATCAATTCCTTCTATTGGAACAATAAATATGTTTTTGATAATGAGAGATCGGATTTGAGTTCACTTATTTCAAGTTTTTCCAAGCTACTTGCTTCGAGTGCTTTTACTGGATTGATTATCAACAACATCCTTTTGTACTTTTGGGTTAGTGTGCTTGGAATTTCTTCTATTCTTGGTCCACTGCTTAACTTGTTTGTAACTTATCCTCTTAATTATATTTTAAGTAAGTATTGGGCATTTAAGTGATGGGTGTTCGCATGACGAAGTTGGATAAATTGCCAATTCTCTATCTAGTGGTTCCGTGTTATAACGAGGAAAGTGTTTTGCGTGAGACCTCAAGGAGGCTTTCGGAAAAATTTTCTTCTTTAATTGAATTGTCTCAAATTGATTTGGACAGCAAAATATTGTTTGTTGATGACGGGTCTTCTGATAAAACATGGAAGATAATCTCTGATCTTCATGAATCTAATCATTTATTTTGTGGTCTTAAGCTTTCTAGGAATTGCGGACATCAAAAAGCCTTGCTTTCTGGGTTACACAAGGCAGCGGAGTTTGCTGATTTAATAGCATCGATGGACGCTGATTTACAAGATGATATCAATGCGCTTGATGAAATGGTTTCAAGAGCTCGCGAAGGCTATGAAGTTGTATATGGTGTACGAAATGATCGTTCTAGCGATTCCTTTCTAAAACGTTTTACCGCACAGTCTTTTTATCGCTTACAGTCTTCGTTGGGTGTCGATGCTGTTTATAACCATGCTGACTATAGATTGATGTCCAAGCGTGCTGTTCTTGCATTGTCTCAATTCCGTGAGGTTAATCTATTTCTTCGTGGTTTGGTTCCTTTAGTTGGTTTCAAATCTTGCTGCGTGTATTATTCGCGAGGGAAACGGTTTGCCGGCGAATCTAAATACACGCTCGGTAAAATGCTGTCATTTGCTTTTGAAGGTATAACGTCTTTTAGTACTAAACCGATTAGGATAATTACTCTCACCGGTTTAATCATTTCTATTTTTAGTTTATTTGCACTTGTATATCTTTTAATTGGTCATTTTATTGGCGATGTACAAGTTGGCTGGACAAGCATTATTATGTCAATTTGGTGTCTTGGCGGACTTCAACTTTTGGCTTTGGGTGTCATCGGCGAGTACGTTGGAAAGACTTATATGGAGACGAAGCATCGTCCTCGCTATTTTATTGAGGAATTTTTGTCCGATAAGGAGGACAAGGATGCCTAAAGTTAGTGTGTTGATGCCTTGTTTTAATGGTGCTAAGTACATTTTGAAGGCAATTGATTCGGTGTTAAGCCAGTCTTTCCGCGATTTCGAATTATTAATTTTCGATGATCAGTCAACTGATGGAACATTTGAGATTGTTTCCAAGCTAACGGATTCTCGAATTAAGGTATTTAGAAACGTCAGTAATCTCGGTCTTGTTGGAAACTGGAATAATGCCATTGAGAAATCTTCTGGCGAGTATATTCATTTCCTCTTTCAGGATGATATTTTGTTACCCGGGGCTCTTGAGTCTGAGGTTGCAGCACTGGATGCTAATCCAAAGTGCTCCCTCTGCTTCAGCGCTTCATGTGTTATTGACTCGAATGGTGCCATTACAATGAAGAGGAGACCTTTTAAGCGGGATATGGTTTTAAAAGGCTCTGATTTTGCCCGCAAGACATTTCGAACTCATAATATCTATGGAGAGCCTTCTAATGTCATGTTTCGAAGAGATTGCTGGCAAAAGGTTGGACCCTTTAATGATTCTTTGTGTTACTCCCCTGATTGGGAGTATTGGATTCGTCTATCACTTAATAGTGATGTCTGCTATCTAGACTCAATTTATTCCTATTTTAGAGTGTGCAACGAATCTACTACGAACTCACTTTTTAAGGATAAAAAAGAGCAATTGAAACGCGATGAGTTTGATTTTGTGCGAGCAATCTGTTCACTCGATGGTATCAATATATCGTCGGTTGATTTAACCGCTCGTAAATTGTCGCTCTCAATCAGGAACATTGCTAAACGGATTTATTTTTCCGTTCACTGACTTTGGAAGTGATTGAATGAAAGGCATCATCCTCGCCGGCGGGTCCGGCACGCGCCTGTACCCGCTCACGCTCGTGACCTCCAAGCAGCTGCT
>NZ_QRQS01000017.1:0-40037 GCF_003475605.1 Collinsella sp. AF31-11 | reverse complement strand
GGACCTCGGGACGCTCTTACACCACGTCTGCGCGCGCCACCCCCAGCGCCTCAAAGACCGCTCATTTTTAACGGAATGCGGCCCATGGGACCTGCTTTTCGCCCAAAACCCAGTATGCAGGCGCCCGCGGGTGCCGAATATTCCCAAAAATGCACGTCGCACCCTACCCCAGGCAAGCGGCAGCTGAATTTATTCAGGCCCATCATTACCCGTCGCGGCAATACCGAGCCCGTAGGGCAGAGAGCGGGTTCCCTCCCGGCGCACTCCGCAGGACGAAAGAACCCCCGCCGCACGTTGTGCGCAGCGGGGGTTCTTTCATGTCCGAGGACGCGCCGGGAGGGAACCTGCTCTCTGCCCGGACGTCCTCGTGAGAGTCGCAAAGCAAGTTACGCGACAGTATAAACCCAGTTATGCTTATCCTCGACAGCACCGGACTGAATACCGGTCAGGGTCTCGCGAAGCTTCTTCATCACGGGGCCGATCTCGGCGTAGCCGGCCGGGAAGGTCACGGTCTCATCGGCACCATAGACCTTGTTGTCGATCTCGCCCACCGGGGAGATGACGGCAGCGGTGCCGCACAGACCACACTCAACGAAGGTGCCGGCCTTGACCTCGGCCCACTCGACGGGACGCTCATCGACGGTGATGCCCAGGTCCTTGGCGACCTGAACGAGTGAGCGACGGGTAATGGAGGGCAGAATGGAGTCGGTGTGCGACTGCGGAACGACAAGGGTGCCATCCTCCTTCACGAACAGGACGTTGGCGCCACCGGTCTCCTCGACGTAGGTGCGAGACTCGGAGTCGAGATACAGGTTCTCGGCATAGCCCTCGCGGTGGGCCTCCATCGTGGGCTTGAGGGACATGGCGTAGTTAAGGCCGGCCTTGATGTTGCCGGTGCCGTGCGGTGCGGCGCGGTCATACTCGGAAACGCGCAGCTTAACGGGCTTAAGGCCACCCTTAAAGTACGGACCGACCGGGGTCACGAGAATGCGGAACGTGTACTCAGGAGCGGGAGCCACGCCAATCACGTCACCGGAGCCGATCATAAACGGACGTACGTACAGGGTCGCGCCGGAGCCGAAGGGCGGAACCCATGCGGCGTTAGCTTCGACGACCTGCTTGACAGCCTCGACAAACTTATCCTTGGGGAACGGGGGCATCTCGAGACGCTGGGCAGAGTTATACATACGCTCGGCGTTCATGTCGGGGCGAAAGCAGACAATGCTGCCGTCCTCGGCGGTGTAAGCCTTCAGGCCCTCAAAGACCTCCTGGCAGTAATGGAAGATGCCGCCGCACTCGGAGACATGCAGGGTATGGTCGGTGGTCAGGCCGCCCTCGTCCCACTCGCCGTCCTTCCAATGAGCCTCGTAGCTGTAATCGGTCTTCATGTAGCCAAAGCCGAGGCTACCCCAATCGATATCCTTCTTCTCGACAGTCATGTGTCGCTCCTTACATACACAGTTGCACACTCGCGAACCCGCACGCAAGGACCGAGGCCGACCGCGTCGCAACGTCGCACGTCCGGAGCGTAGAGCCGGACAGGACACGCGAACAGCATCAAAGCCAATGGCATGTCGATTCGCATGCAGGAGATTGTACTCCCCGCACGCGTCGGATAAAGCGTTTTTCTTTAACTAAGTAAAGTATTCTCATTTGACTCATTTGATTGAACCAAAAGAGGCCCGCCACCGTAAGCGGTGACGGGCCCTAACTACACAGTTGCGTGCCGATTCTAACTAGGCGTTGCTCTTGCCCAGCCTGGCCTTGATGATGCCGACCACGGTCGGGATGATCGACACGGCAACAATGCCCACGATCAGCAGCTCAAAGTGCTCCTGCACAAAGGGGATGCCGCCAAAGAAGTAGCCCAGCAGCGTAAAGACCGTCGACCAGGTAATGCCGCCCAGCACGTTAAAGATGACAAAGTTGCGCCAGTGCATGCCGCCCATGCCGGCGATGAAAGGCACAAAGGTGCGGATAAACGGGAAGAAGCGGCCCAGGAAGATGGCCAGGTGGCCCCATTTGTCCAGGAAGTCCTCGGACTTTTTGATGCGCTCGGGCGTCATGGCCTTCACCTTGCCCGAGGCGATGATCTTTTGACCAAAGAAGTGACCGATCATAAAGTTGCACTGATCGCCCAAGATGGCAGCCGTCCATGCGACGGCCAGCAGAGCCACGATGTTAAAGCCGCCGTTGTGGGCAAAGAAACCCGAGGCAAACAGCAGCGAGTCGCCGGGAAGGAACGGGAAGAACACCACGCCCGTCTCGATAAAGATAATCAGGAACACGCAGCCGTAGGCCATAAGCGGACCGGCGGCAATCCAACTGGCGATCGCGGTGCGCGGATCCTTAAGCAGCTCGGCGATAAAATTGATGAAACCCATGAAGTTAAACCTCTCAGTTGTGGGCGCGGACACGTCCAAGTTGACCAGTATACGGTCGCGACGCGGCCACACGCACGGCCTTACAAAAGCATGACTCCATTACCAGCAAGTTTGCATAATTGACACCTGTCGCGCAAAGCTAGGCAAGATTGCCCTTTCTAATCCCTAGCGAATCGCTATACTTTATTGAATTGCATTGTCACGGCGCTAAGGGAGGGCGGCTGGTGAGCTTTATCAATACCATTCGCGAGGACATCAAGACCGTCCAGACGCAGGACCCCGCCGCGCAAAACGGCCTAGTCATCTTCCTTTCTTACCCCGGCCTGCACGCCAAGTGGAACCACGTGCCCGAGCACTGGCTGTGGGAGCATGGTCATCGCTCGCTCGCCCGCGTGCTCTCGCAAATCACCCGCCATATCACCGGCGTCGAGATTCATCCCGCCGCACAGATCGGCAAGCATTTCTTTATCGACCATGCCATGGGCGTCGTCATCGGCGAAACCACCATTGTGGGCGACAACTGCATGCTCTACCAGGGCGTCACGCTCGGCGGCACCGGCAACGAGACCGGCAAGCGCCACCCCACCCTGGGCAACAACGTCACCGTGGGCACAGGCGCCAAGGTGCTCGGCAACATTCGCATCGGCAACAACGTCAAAATCGGCGGCAACTCGGTTGTCGTCAAAGACGTGCCCGACAACTGCACCGTCGTGGGCGTGCCCGGCCGCATCATCAAGCGCAACGGCTGCCGTGTGTTCGAGGAAAGCTTCGACGCCAAGCAGCACCGCGAATACATGCCCGACGATGCCGCCGAGCAAAGCGCCCTCAACCGTCAGGGCATCACCGAGAATGCCCGCCGCGTACATGAGCTCGAGCAAGAGGTGGCCGAGCTTAAGGCCCTCGTCGCCAAGCTCGCGGACGAACGCTAGAAACGGGCGATCACCGAAAACATCGGACCCAACGCAAAGGCGCGCCAGGGAACCCATCCCCGGCGCGCCTTATTCCTGATGTGACAAAGGGACTATTCCTTTGTCACATTATGCGAACTGGCTCAGGTAGAGGTCGGCGTAGGCGCCCTCGGCAGCCAGCAGCTCCTTGTGCGTTCCCTGCTCGATAATGTTGCCGTGATCCATGACCAAGATCAGGTCGGCATCCACGATCGTCGACAGGCGATGCGCAATCACAAAGCTCGTGCGTCCGCGCATCAGCGCGTCCATGGCACGGCCGATGGCAAGCTCGGTGCGCGTATCCACACTCGACGTAGCCTCGTCCAGAATGAGGATCGCCGGGTTGTTGAGCAGCACACGCGCAATGGTCAGCAGTTGACGCTGACCCTGACTGATGCTTTCGGCATCGTTGGCCACATGCGTGTCGTAGCCCTGCGGCATGGTACGCACAAAGAAGTCGACCTGCGCGGCGCGGGCGGCCGCAACGATCTCCTCGCGCGTCGCCTCGGGGCAACCGTAGGCGATGTTTTCGGCAATCGTGCCATCGAACAGCCAGGCGTCCTGCAGCACCATGCCAAACTGCTGCCGCAGCTCGCCGCGATCCATTCGACTCGTGTCCACGCCGTCGAGCGTAATGCGACCGCCGTCAATCTCGTAAAAGCGCATGAGCAGGTTGATGAGCGTGGTCTTGCCCGCGCCCGTGGTTCCCACCACTGCGATCTTCTGACCCGGCTCGGCGGTAAACGACACATCGCGCATGAGCGGCTTGTCGGGCGCATAGCCAAAGCGCACATGCTCAAAGGCGACGCGGCCCTCCACGCGACCCGGCAGCTTGGCGGCCTCGCCCGGCAGCGGATCGGCCTCCATTTCGGGCTCATCGAGCAGGTCGAACACGCGCTCCGCGCTCGCCAGCGCACTCTGCAGCGAGTTAAAGGTAAACGACAGCTGCGTCATGGGCTCGGACGCCTCGTAGATAAACTGGAAGAACGCCTGGAACACGCCGACGGTCATCTGTCCGGCCACCAGCATGCTGCAACCCACGAGCGCAATCACGATCTGCGCCAGGCGGCCGATAAAGCGAACCGCGGGACCGACGGCGTTGATCATAAAGTCGGCCTTGGCGCTCACGTGCGCCAGCTCGCCCGAAGCCTCGTGCACCTCGGCAGAACTCTGGCGCTCGCGGTTGAACGCACGAATCACCAAACGGCCCGAGTAGCCCTCCTCGACCGCGCTCGTAATCTTGGACACCCACTCCTGGCGCTCGCCCGTCACGTCGTGCGTGCGGCGCGAAACCACCTTGGTCACCAGCAGCGACAGGGCCGTAAAGCCCAAAAAGACGAGCGTAAGTTCAACGCTGAACACAAACATCACGCCCACAGCACCCACAACCGTACCAATCGACACGAGCAGCTGCAGCAATCCGCGCTGCATGCTCTCGGACATCTTGTCTAGGTCGTTGGTCGCGCGGCTCACCACCTCGCCGGGGCGGTGCGCATCAAAATAGGCGAGCGGCAAACGGCTGAGCTTTTGCGCGATGCGGTTGCGCAGACGCAGGTTGAGTCGTTCGGCCACACTCGACATCAAAAAGCTCTGCAACGCATAGAAGGAGGCAGCCGCCGTCCAAATCATAAAGTAGACGAAAATGGTCTTGCCGCAATGCTCCCAGGTAATGCTGAAGGTGGTGTCGTTGGCAAACGCCACCTGCATATGCCCCCACAGCTCGTCGATGACGTGGGCGCTGTACGCTGGCGCGGCGGTGTTGAAGATGGCGTAGAACACGATGCTCGCGAACACGATATAGAAGCGCCAATGGTCGCCGGCGGCCTCGCTCCACAAGCGGCGCACCGTCGCCCAGGTATCCCGAGGCGTCTCGTCCTCGTCCTCGTCGTCCACGTCGCGCATGCGCTCCGCCTCGGCGCGGGCACGCTCGTCCTCGGCGCGCTCGTTTTCCTCGTAGAGCGCCTGGCGGCGAGCTTCGCGCGCGGCCGCTGCCTTGGCGGCGTCATCCAGCTCGAGCACCGCGGCAGCCTGGCCAGCCGTTTTCTCGGCGGCGTCCGCAGCGTTCCAATCGATAGCGTCGCTGCACTTCTTGAACTCCTCGGTCATGCTACTCACCTCCCTTCATCTGCGACTCCGCGATAGCGCGGTACACCTCGCACGTTTCCATTAGCTCGCCATGGGTGCCCAGACCTACGACCTCGCCGTCTTTGAGCACGACGATCTGGTCGGCGTGCAAGATCGTCGAGATGCGCTGCGCGATGATGAGCACCGCGGCGTCGCGCGTCTCGTCCTGTAGCGCATGGCGTAGCGCCGCATCGGTCTTAAAGTCCAAGGCCGAAAAACTGTCATCGAAGATATACAGGTCGGCATGCTTCATGAGCGCACGGGCAATGGCCAGACGTTGGCGCTGGCCGCCCGAGAAGTTCGTGCCGCCCTGCGCCACCGGGGTATCGAGCCCCTGCGGTTGGTCGAGTACAAAGGTGCTCTGGGCAACCTGGAGTGCATGAAGCATATCGGCCTCGGTCGCGTCTTCGTTGCCAAAGCGCAGGTTGCTCGCCACGGTACCCGAGAACAGCCATGCCTTCTGCGGCACATAGGCGATGCGCCCACGAATCTCACCCTGCGAAAGCTCGCGCAGATCGACGCCGTCCAGGCGAATGGCACCCTTGGTGGCATCGTGGAAGCGCAACAGCAGCTTTGCCACCGTCGACTTGCCCGAGCCCGTCGAGCCGACGATCGCGGTCGTCTGGCCGCGGCGACAGGTAAAGCTCAGGTTGCACAGCGTGTCCTCGTCGGCATCGTCAAAACGAAACGACATGTGGTCGAACACGGCGACCGCATCCGATCCGTCCTTTGAGTCGAACGCGCCCGCGCCCAGCGTACGCTCGCCGTCCACGATGCTCGGCTCAATCTCCAGCACCTGTTGCGCGCGAGCCAGACATGCCGCGGCGCGCGGCAGCGTCAGTATCACCATCTGCGCCATCATCACAAAGAACAGGATCAGGAGTGCATATTCCAGCACCGCGGAGATGCTCGCAATCTGCATTGCATGGGCGCCCACGCGGTTGCCGCCCACCCACAGCACCGCCACCTCGGCAATGTTCATCAAAAAGAAGGTGGAGCTATCAAGGCCCACAAACAGGTGGTTGACCTTAATGGCGTTGTCCGCGTAGTCGCTAAACACCTCATCCAGACGCTGTTCCTCGTGACGCTCTTTATTAAAAGCGCGGATGACGCGAACGCCCACGATGTTCTCGCGCAACACCACGTTCATGCGGTCGATAAAGCTCTGCAAGCGCATAAAAATCGGCGCGGCATTAGCCACCGTAAAGACCGCTATCACGAGCACGATCGCAACCACCGCGCCCAGCAGCGTGCCCATGGCAGGATCGATGAGCCAGGCAAAAATGATGCCCGCGACGGCCAAGAACGGCACCGGCAGCACCAGCTGGATCGTCTGCAGGATGGCCTGCTGAATCACGTTGATGTCGTTGAGCGAGCGCGTGATCATCGATCCGGTGCCAAAGCGCTCAAAGTCGCTGGCCGCGAGCTCGAGCGACTTGTCGTACACGGCATTGCGGATATCGCAGGCCACGTTGGCGGCCAGGCGCGCCGACAGATAACAGCCCAGTACCGCACCGCCGCTGGCCATGCCGGTCGCGATCAGCATGTACAGGCCGTTGCGCAAAATGTAATCGACATCGCCTGTGGTGATGCCAGTGTTGACCATGTTCGCCAGCATCGTGGGAACCAACAGCGTGCCGACGTTATCCACCAACAGCACCAGCAGCGTCACCGCGACCAGGCCCCGGTACGGCTTCAAAAACCTCATTAAGAGTCGCACGACTCCCCCTCACTTTGTTTTTCGGCAGCCATCTGCTGCTTAAATGCCTCGCACTCATCCCCTAGTACACGGGAAAACTTTCCGATCAGGCGCAATATCTCACGCTGCTCCCAAGGCTCCAGCGCGCCAAAGGCACGCTGCTCGGCCTTGACCGCCGGAAGCGCATAGTGCTCGGCAAATTGCTTGCCCTCATCGGTCAGGCGCACAACCTTGTTCTTACGGCTGCCTTCGGCAAACTCCAGCGTGGCGAAACCCCGCGCCGTCAAGGTTTTAATGGCCGAATTGATGGTCTGCTTGCTATAGAACCATTCGCTTGTCAGTCGACTTACGGCGACGCTACCGCCCGCCGTGCTGGTGTCGACAAGCATCCAATAGGCGCAGTCCGAAAGGCCGCAGGTACGCGAGAACTCCGAATAGATATGGTCGAGTCCGTTGAGCATCCGGTCGAAATCGACCAGCGTAACCGCACTATCCATCTATCCCACCATTCGATTGTCCGATTTTTGACCAATTTGTTTTCTAGATTAGTCCGAGTTTTGACTATCGTCAATAAGCTCGTTATATATGGACGGCTCTACATAGCATATCGACAAAAAAAGACCGCCGGCGCGGGGGCGGCGCCGGCGGTCACGCGAGAATAGCGATGTGTTTGCCCGTTAGGCAGCGACGGCCTCGTAGACCGTAGCGCCCGCAAAGCTGTCGTGCAGGCTCTTGCCGCAGATCCAGGGCAGCTCGACGACCTCGCAGACCGTGTTGACCAGCTCGGAGCAGTCAGTAAAGTGTCCCTTATCGTTGAGGGCCTCGCAATCCTGAACACGCCAGTACCCGTCGGTATGCGTGATGTAGTACTCGTGGTTGTCGATCGTCACAAAAGCGCGCGTCTTGGAACGCAGCAGCTTCAGAAATCCTTCGAAGTCAGTCTCGACGACATCTCCAGCCTGGAACATGATGATTACCTCCTGGCCCAGCGCCACCACAGCGCATTGATAAACGTTGGTACCTCTTTAGTAAAACCTTTATCAATGGATATGCGTCCCTCATTTAGGCAAGTGGTAAAAAACCGCAGGGTAGACGGGATAAAACGTTTAACCATCCCATTTGTTTGTCACATTCTGAAGGTACTTTTATGCAAACCTACTCTCCCAATTGGAATCTATCCTTTTGGCCGGGCAATTGACCGTCTATCGTTTGAGCCCGACGGGTATGAACGGGGCATCTGCAACGCCACTACAAGGAGGCACCATGGAGACTATCGAAGCGCTCATTCACCGCCGCAGCTGCCGCAACTACAGCGATCGTCCCGTCGAGGCCGAAAAGCTTGCACGTATTATCGAAGCCGGCCAATATGCACCGAGCGGCATGGGCCGCCAGCCGGTGACGTTTGTCGCCGTCACCGATCCCGCGACCGTCGAGCGTCTCTCGCAGCTTAACGCCCAAGTCATGGGTAGCAACGGCGACCCCTTCTACGGAGCCAAAACGGTTGTGGTGGTACTGGTCGACCGCAACGTGCCCACGCATCTGGAAGACGGCTCGCTCGCCATGGGCAACTTGCTCAACGCCGCCTATGCACTGGGTGTCGATTCATGCTGGATTCACCGCGCGCATGAGGTCTTTGACTCACCCGAGGGCCTGGAGCTGCTGGCCAGCTGGAGCCTGCCCGCCGACGGCAGCCTGCGCGGTGTCGGTCACTGCATTCTGGGCTATGCCGAGGACACGCTACCCGAGCCCAAACCCCGCCGCGACAACGTCGTCTACGTAAGGTAACCCAGGAGCGTCATAGGGGTAGCTAATTTGGGACGGGGCTATTTTAGCCACCCCACTCGCAACTTATCTTGCCGATGGAGTTGTCGTCGTTTCGTTCGTGTGGGTCGTTTCGGCGCCGTCGCCCTGTTCGCCCTCGTCCTTTTGAGCGTCGGCGATGGTGGAGGCCGCCGCAACGATACCGCGCTGGGGCGCGACGCCCGTCTGGGTCTGAGCGCCCTCGACAATTTCTGTGCCTGCATGCGCGAGCTCGGGCGATTTAAACATCGCGTCCAAGTTGGCACCGTCGCCGGCGTAGCCAAGCGCAGCGAGTGCGATGACGATCACTGCAACGACGACCGCGATCGGAACATAACGATGCCAACCAGCCGGATTGAGTCCGCTGCGACGAGCCGCCCCGCGGCTGATGTAGCCGAGCGTGCCGTCGTGCTTGAGCTTTGAGCCCACCACGCGTTTGCGGTCCCACAGCGAGGACTCTGCCTGCATTGCCAAGCGGGCACCTGTCGAAGGATAGCCGTATTTAGTGCGCTTGAACGAGCCGTCAAACCCCGAGGCGTGTTTGCCCCACGTCACCGATGTTGTGCGTCGGTTAACCGGCGCGGCGCTCCGCCTTCTGCGGCTCGGTTTTGTAGTCTCAGCCATACGCCCCCGCACGCCGTAACCAAATCGAAACAATAACGCTTTGGACTGTAGCACACGCGTCGCGCGCGGTCACGGGCGCCTCGCTCAACGGTCATCGTCCTTCAGTAAGCGCCACAGCGTTGTTCGGCTTATGCCCAGCACCTCCGCCGCACGGGTTCGGTTGCCGTGGAGATGATCTACAACCAGATGCGCGATATCTCGCTCGGTATCGGCCAGCGGTCGCAGGATATACAGGTCGCTTTCGAGTGTCGGGGCGCCAAAGGTTGCGGTCTTAATCACGTCCTCTTGGGCTAGCACTTCCTCCGCCACAGCGCGATCCACCGTGCCCGCCCCCACCAATATATACAGTCGTTCCGAGACCTCGCGGAGCTGCAGATAATTGCGCGGCCAGCGGTAAGCATCGAGCGCCTTCGTCGCCGCGGCAGACAGCGTGGGTGCTGCCGTCCCAAATGCACCAGCGAGATATTCCAAATAGCGCGCAACCTTCGTCGACGCGGCTCCCTGCTCGACGATTGCCGGCGCCACGCTCACCGCACAGGCGAAGCGCTCGGTCACAAAGGCGGCTTGATCACTTTCGCTGCCGCCCGGCATGTCATTCGCCGTCAGCACCACATGGCAGCGCGTCGCCAACGCGGTGTCGGCCATCGTGGAAACGAGCTCGCGGAGACGCTGGGGGCCAACCGTGTTCCAGCCCTCAATGCAAAGTGTCAGCCCCGTTTGGAACAACGGCGATTCGGCGCTTTTGAGCACGTGGCGCCAACCGCGATCGGTAAGCTCATCGAGCGCAACGGCAACAAAGGGTTGATCGGCAAAAGGACCGTCCAGATAGAGGCGCTTGGCGATCTCGACCTGACCCGCTCCCAGCTCGCCCTCGAGCATAAGGGGCACGCCGCGCGCGTAACTCTCGGCGACCGGCGCAGCTACCGAGGCCGCCCCCTCAACGATGCCGTACGCGCTCGATTCGTAGCTGGCCTCAACTTCGTCGGCGTTGAGCCACTCGATGCCCGCATGTGCCGCGGCGCCGCGTACCTCGCGGACCACGACGACCCAAAGGCCCCCGCCTTCTTTGTCGGTGGGGCGAACGGTCAGGCTCAGGCGCGTACCCGCACGCCCCATAACCAGACGCGCGCCGTCTCCTATACGGTCGAGGCGCTCAGCGACAAAAGCCGCCACATCCCGCTCAAGCGCCGCGTCATTCATGGTCGAAATCGCGACGTCCCCACGCGCATCGATTGCCAATGCCGAGGCCCCGGCAGCAGCCAGGGCCTCGGTCAAGATGTTCAGCTTGGCATCGCTATCCATGATTTGCCCCTGTCCGCGGCGACGTGCAACCGCCGACGGTCGCACGACCGAGTGTTTCAAAATTGAACGATATTGCTCACCAAACACTATAGGGCAGAAAGCGCCGTCCTGCGAGTATAGGTGTTGCCCCGCATCGCCATCCTGGCGGGGCGATAAGAGCTCTTCGGGACTTATAAACCTGCGGACAAGCCATACCCGCAAGAGCTCCTATCGCTCCACCGCAGGCATGCGCTCACCAGCAACCAGCACGCAAATAAGCTACTCCTCTACCAGATTCCCAGCACGTGCTGCATTCCCAAACTCATGCACGCAATGCCAATCCAGCAGCAAAAGCCCAGCGCGATGGGCTTGCCGCCCTTTTTGACCAGCTCGACGATATCGGTATTAAAGCCAATAGCCGCCATGGCCATCACGATAAAGAACTTCGACAGCTCCTTGATGGGCGCCGTGATGGACACGGGAAGCTGAAGCACCGTGGTGATTACGCTCGCCAGCACAAAGAACAGCACAAACATGGGAAACGCGCGTTTAAGCGAGAACGTGCTTTTGGCGTCGCCGCCGGCCTTGCGCGCCAGATGCATCTGCCAGCATGCGAGGACCAACGTGATGGGAATAATGGCCAGTGTCCTGGTGAGCTTGACCACCGTGGCGCTCTCGAGCACATTGGCGCCGGGATGCATGCTGTCCCAAGCGCTCGCCGCAGCCGTTACGGACGAGGTGTCGTTGATGGCGGTGCCGGCAAACAGGCCAAAGCCCTCGTTGGTCAGCCCGAGCATACCGCCGAGCGTTGGAAACA
Source organism: Collinsella sp. AF31-11 (assembly GCF_003475605.1). NCBI lineage: Bacteria > Bacillati > Actinomycetota > Coriobacteriia > Coriobacteriales > Coriobacteriaceae > Collinsella > Collinsella sp. AF31-11. Next base: position 28,361 of record NZ_QRQS01000017.1, on the reverse strand, counting down.
CGAGCGCCGCGATAACGTTAAACAGGAAGATGACCGAAATAGCCTGGGCAATCTCGCGATCGCCGGCATCGATGACGGGCGCGGTCGCGGCGATGGCAGAACCGCCGCAAATCGACGAACCCACACCCACAAGCGTCGCGATCTTGCTCGGCACGTTCATAACGCGGCAGAGCACAAAGGCGATGACAAGCGAGGTCGAGATCGTCGCCACGATAATCGGCAACGACTGGGCGCCCTTGGACAGAATCTGGGAGAGGTTCATGCCAAAGCCAAGCAGGATAACCGCGTACTGCAAGACTTTTTTAGACGTATAGGTGACACCGGCGGCGAGCTGTTCGCGATGATTCTTGGGAAAGACGATTGCCAGAACCATGCCGAAGAGGATGGCGAATACCGGCCCACCGACCACCTCAATCTGTTTGCCGAGCAGCGTTGCGGGGATAGCGATGATCAGGCAGAACAAGACGCCCTTCCAGCGCTCGCGTACGATATTCGCCAGTTGCATATGGGATTCCTTCTTTCTCTTTCACGTTTGCGACGGCTTATGATACGGCAACATTGAGCGCAGCCTTGCGTAAACAAAGACTAAGATGCCGCAATAGTTCTTGGGCAACAGCCGAATTACCCACCGCGGAAAGCTGATTCGCGGCATAATTAACAACTGACATATGAGTTTGATAGAACAGTTGCGAGGCGCTATGGAAGAATCGATGCACGTCGGCGAGCAGGAAACGAGCCTACAGGACCAGTCCTACCACACCATTCGACGCAAAATCGTCTACCTGGACTACAAGCCGGGCGAAAAGCTGGGCGTCAAGCAACTTTGCGACGACCTGGATATGGGTCGCACGCCCGTGCGCGAGGCTTTGGTTCGCTTGGCGCAGGAAGGCCTGGTGCGCACCGTGCCCCAGAGCGGCACCTACGTCTCACCCATCAACCTCACCCTTGCCGAGAGTGCCTGTTACATCCGCGAGCATCTGGAAAAGCAGGTGATTGTGGAGTGCTGTGCGCGCGCCACGTCGACCGGCATCGAGCAGCTCGACCGCGCCATCGTGCTGCAGGAAAAGGCCATGGCCGAAGAGGATCGCATCGGCTTCTTTTTGAGCGACAACCTCATGCATCACATGATTTTTAGCATCGCATGTCGCAGCACCGTGTGGTCGTGGCTCGAAGAGACCAATGCCGACCTGGAGCGCTTCCGCTGGCTGCGCGCCGCCACGCAGGTTCTCGACAATCAGGACATCGTGAACGAGCACAAGCAGATTCGCCGCGCTATCGCCGGTCGCGACCCCATCGAAGCGAGCTTTTTGGTCAGCAAGCACCTGCACATGATGTTCCGCAACCAAACCGAGGTTCTGGACCAGTTCCCCGAGTACTTCGAGACCAGCAAGCTCCGCTAACCTGCCAAAACCACCACAAAGGGGACAGGCACCTTTGTGGTGGTTTCTCCGTACAAAAAGGCCCGGCTCCGTCTGATGACGCGGAGCCGGGCCTTGGCTGTTGGAACGCCGGAACATCCGCTACTCGACAGTAACGCTTTTCGCCAGGTTTCGGGGTTGGTCGACGTCGCAGCCGCGCAGGATGGCGACCTCGCGGGCGAGCAGCTGCAGCGGGACGCTCGCCGTGATGGGGCTGAACACGTCGCGGACTGCCGGCACGTGGATGATGCAATCGGCGATCTTGTTGATCTCCTCGTCGCCCTCGGTGGCAACGACGATGACCTTGGCACCCCGCGCCTTGCACTCCATAAGGTTCGACACGGTCTTGTCGTAGGTGGCGCTCTTGGTGGCCACGGCGATGACAGGGAAGCCCGGGTCGATCAGGGCGATGGGGCCGTGCTTCATCTCACCGGCGGCGTAGGCCTCGGCGTGCAGGTAGCTGACCTCTTTGAGCTTGAGCGCGCCCTCGTAGGAAATGGCGGCGCCCATGCCGCGGCCCACGAACAGCGCCGATTGCGCGCCCTTGCACAGCAGGGCGGCCTCATGAACGGTCTCGGTTTGGGTATCCAAAATCCACTGGATCTGCTCGGCCGTATCGGAAAGCTCGCGGAACAGCATGCGCGCCTGCTTGGTGGTCAGGCGGTACTTGACCTGCGCCAGCAGCAGCGCCAGCAGCGTCAGGCTCACAACCTGGCCGATAAAGCTCTTGGTCGAGGCGACCGCGATCTCCTTGTTGGCCTTGGTATAGATGACGCCGTCGCTCTCGCGCGCCACCGGGCTGCCCACCACATTGGTGATGCCGAAGACCTTGGCACCCTTGATGCGCGCGTCGCGAATGGCGGCAAGGGTATCGGCCGTCTCGCCCGACTGGGACACGGCCACAACAAGCGTCGTCGGCGTGATGATGGGGTTGCGGTAGCGGAACTCGCTTGCCGCCTCGACCTCGGTAGGAATACGAGCCCAGCCCTCAATGAGATTCTTAGCAATGAGGCCAGCGTGATAGCTGGTGCCGCAAGCGATCACGTAGACGCGGTCGATGTCGTTGAGCTCCTCGAGCGAAAGGCCCAGCTCGTCGATGTCGAGCTCGCCGGCTGGCGTCATACGACCGACCAGCGTGTCGCGCACGACGCGCGGCTGCTCGTGGATTTCCTTGAGCATGAAGTCGGGATAACCGCCCTTTTCGGCCATGTCCAGATCCCAGTCGATGTGAGTGACCTTGGGCTCGATAACATTGCCGGCCTCGTCGGTGTATTCGACGCCTGCGGGCGTGAGCTTGGCAAACTGACCGTCCTCGAGCACCACGACATCGCGGGTGGCGTCGATGAGCGCAATGACGTCGGAGGCGACATAGGCGCCGGTCTCGCCTGCGCCGACCACAATCGGGGAATCCTTGCGGGCTACGGCGATCACGCCGGGCTCGTCAGCGCACACTGCGGCCAGACCATAGGCACCGACCACGTGGGTGCAAGCCTCGCGCACGGAGGCCATCAGGTCGTGCGTCTCGGCATAGGCCTCTTCGATCAGATGCGCAAAGACCTCGGTATCGGTCTCGCTCTTAAAGTGGTGGCCGCGGCCCTCCAGCTCTTCGCGCAGCTCAGCGAAGTTCTCGATGATGCCGTTGTGGACGATGGCGATACGACCGTCGCAGCTGGTGTGGGGATGGGCGTTAACGACGGAGGGCTTGCCGTGGGTAGCCCAGCGGGTATGGCCGATGCCGCAGGTAGCGTCGCTGTCGATATTGGAAAGCTCGCTCTCCAGGCCCGCGACCTTGCCCACGCGGCGGATGACGTCGAGGTGAGCCGCGGCGCCCTCGCCCACCTCGAGCGCAACGCCCGAGGAGTCATAGCCGCGATATTCCATGCGCTTGAGGCCCGTGACCAGGATGTTCTTTGCAATATCAGAGCCGGTGTAGCCGACAATTCCGCACATAGGATAAATCCCTTCGTTCGCGTGACTGCAAGACGTCCACGCACAGGGGGCGCTGAGACGTATAACGTTCGAGTATTGTACTCACGCAAGCGCAAGCTGATATACCAGAAGTGGTATCTCAACTTAGATACCACCCGATGCACACACCTCACCACCACAAAGGGGACAGGCACCTTTGTGGTGGTTTGGACCGGGGCGGCGGCCTATCCCGGCGAAAGATCTCGATCTGTAACATCTGGGCCGCAATAAGCCGGCTTAGTGTTACAGATCGAGACATTACGGTTCGGCCCCTGCACTATGTCTCGATCTGTAACAGGTAGAGCCGGTTTTGCCGTCCAGATGTTACAGATCGAGACAATTGAAGGCCCGGGCAGCTCAAACCACCACAAAGGTGCCCGTCCCCTTCGTGGTGGTCCGGGGCAGTAGTGGCGTTTCCCCAGATAAAACCTGCCAAAATTAACCTGTCCCTAATTGGCAGGTTTTGACACCCTAGGGGCGGGCGATGCTACAATCTGCCTTGTACTTGAAACGCATCAAAGGGGCCGCTATGGCAAAGGTGAAAATCAGCGACGTCGCGCGCGAAGCGGGGGTCTCGCTGGGCACGGTATCCAACGCGCTCAACCACCCCGAAAAGCTGCGCCCCGAGACCCTCAAACTCATCAACGAGACCATCAATCGCCTGGGCTACCTGCCCAACCAAAGCGCCCGCCAGCTCGCAGGCGGCACCACCAAGTCCTTTGGCTTGGTTCTCCCCCGCCTCGACCACGGCTTCTCGCTCCAAATTGCCAGCGGCGCCCATAACGAGGCGCGCAAACACGGTTACGACCTGCTCATCGCCAACGCCGATAACGACGACATTCTCGAGGACCATTACCTGCGCTATTTTATGGGCACGCAGATGTCCGGCGTCATGGTTCAGCCCATGGCGTCCCCCGATTGGCACCCCGCCATGACCAAGATTCCCGTCCCCATCGTCCATCTGGACGTCCATTGTTCAGAACCCGGTTACTACGTGGCCACCGACAACGAGGCACAGGGGCGCATTATCGCCGAGCTCGCCATCGCCCGCGACGCACGCCATATCACCGTTGTGGGCAGAGCGGCATTTATGCAGCTCACCCTGCGCGTCCTTGGCATCCACAAAGCACTTGCCCTGCATCCCGATATCAAAATTGAGGTCATCGATGCCGGAGAGTGGAATACCGCAGCCGACGGCTACAGCATCGGTACCCAGATTGCCGAACGCCCTGCTGACGAGCGCCCCGATTTTGTCATCGGCTTGACCGACGTATTGGCCTCGGGCGTTATCTCGGCGCTGACCGACAAAGGCATCTTCGTCCCCGAGCAGGTCCGTGTGGCCGGCTGCGACGGCAACCCCCTTGCATGGAGCGGGTCTGTTCCCCTTACCACCGTGGCGCCGCCGGGCTACGAAATTGGCCGCAAGGGCGTACAGCTGCTCATGGAACAAATCGAGGATAAACCTGCCGCCAAGACCAAACGAGTCCGCATCGGCTCCGCCGCACGCACCGTCACCACGGTCACGGCCACCGAGGACATTAACCGTCAGGAGCTCGTGCGTCCCTTCTTGCTCGAGCGCGTAAGCACCCAAAATGCCAAGCCGCACCCGACGGGCCAACCCATGGTCCCGACAACCGACATCAACCTGGGCGCCTACTTGTAACAAAAAAACGCCGCAACGGAAACAGGCCCGCTGCGGCGTTTTTTACTGGCCCCATGCCCCCCCGTTTAGCCGGACCTGCGGCTACGGATATTTATGGAATGTAATCCATTTTTCATTAGCTTTTTTGTTAAAATAGACTCAATTCCATATTTTTAGATATTTCCTATAAGTATTGATTTTGCTCCAGTTTTTTCTCGCCAAGAAAGGGGTTTCATGAATCTGATTGATCGCAAACGGTACCTCGACTGGCTCATTTCGTGGAAAGACTCACACGTCATCAAGGTCGTTTCGGGCGTGCGAAGGTCCGGCAAATCAAAGCTATTCGAAATCTACCGTAGCTACCTGCGCGATCATGGAATCACAGGCGACCAGGTTATATCCCTCAACTTTGAAGACCTGGAGTTCGAGTCGCTTACGTCGTATAGAGCACTCTACGACTACATTTCCGCCAGACTCGTCCCCGATAAGATGAACTACGTTTTTCTGGACGAGATACAGCACGTCGAGCATTTCGAAAAAGCCGTCGACAGTCTTTTTATCAAGGACAATGTCGACCTCTACATAACCGGTTCCAACGCTTATCTGCTCTCGAGCGAGCTGGCAACTTTACTCTCCGGCCGCTACGTAGAGCTCAAGATGCTGCCCCTATCCTTTAAAGAGTTTTGCTCGGCAAAAACCAATGACGGAAAGGCTCCCGCGCAGTTGTTTGACGAGTACATAACCAGGGGCTCTTTTCCCTTTATCGCCGAGACGGGTATTCAGGGACCCCAGGCGCGCGATTATCTTATGAGCCTCTACGATACCATCGTCATACGCGACGTTATCGAACGCCTGAAGGTCTCGGACGTCCCGACCCTGCGCGATATCACCAAGTTCCTACTCCATAGCATTGGAAACCGGATCTCGATTAAAAAAATCTCCGACACGCTCTCGTCCAACGGCAACAAAACCGACCAGAAAACCGTAGCCAAATACCTCAAAGGCTTAACGGACAGCCTTGTGCTGTACTTTGCTCCGCGCTATAACGTGCGCGGTCGGCAGCTTCTTTCAACAAACGGCAAATACTACGCCGTTGACCTTGGACTTAGAGGTGCTCTCGTCAAAACCCAAAGCAGCGATATCGGTCATATCCTCGAAAATGTTGTTTATCTCGAGCTCCTACGCCGTGGATACGACGTCTACGTGGGCGATATCGACGGAGGGGAAATCGATTTTGTTGCCCTAAACTCAGACGAGACAGCCTATTTTCAGGTTTCAGCCACAACGCTCGACGAAACCACCCTCAATCGAGAGTTGGCCCCCTTTAAGAAAGTCCGAGACAACTACCCCAAGACGCTTCTTACGCTCGACACGCTGTTTGCGGACGCGAACTACGAAGGAGTCCGCAAGCGCAACGTGATCGACTGGCTCCTTGAGTAACTTGTAGCGTCATAACCCTCCGCCAGCTCCTTACCAAGGCCGCAGCCCCAGTCGCTTAAAGCACAATGCCCCTCTTATCAGCCAAAACAGCAATCTTGGCGTGATAAGAGGGGCTGGCTGCGTCAGCGCCTCCACGCAGGCGCCGTTGCCGCCACCGTCCCGCGGGATCGGGCGCGGGACATGGCGACTCACGTACAAACGCTAACACACGGCCTTGACCGCCGCCGTCAGATTGAACAACGTGTCGAGCACGGCCTCGCAGCCATCCACCACGTCCTGCGGCAGCGGCACGATATCGGGGACGGCAAAGACGTGGCAGCCGGCCGTGATGCCCGAGACGCAGCCGTTGCGTGAGTCCTCGACCACGGCGCACTCCTCGGGAGCAAAGCCCGCGCGCTCGCAGGCGAGCAGGTACATCTCGGGATCGGGCTTGCCGTGCGCGACGTCATCGCCGCAGGTCACCGTTTCAAACTTGTCAAAGAGACCGACCATCTTAAGGTTGCGCTCGGCGGTAACGTGGCGCGACGACGTCGCGAGGCCCACGTGATAGCCCGCAGCCAGCAGCTCGTCGAGGCACTCGGCGGCGCCGGCCTTAAGCTCCAGGTCGGTCTTGACCATCTCGTCGCGAATCTCCCTATGGCGACGATAGATTGCCTCAGCGGTTTCGCAGCTGTCGTAATGCTCCTCAAGGATGCCCATGACGTCGGGCAGCGTACGACCGATAAACTGATGGATCAGCGCATCATCAATCGCGAATCCCAGCTCGGCCGCGCCCGCCTTCCACGCCTTGATACCCAAACGCTCGGTATCGACCAGCGTTCCGTCCATGTCAAAAATAACGGCATTGATCATATCGGTCCCCTCACCGGATTGCATTACTGCCACTCTACCGCACTTTACAAACTTGTATATAACGTATATAGCATATTGCGCTTTCGTTACATAGATAGAAGTCTTATGACAAGCGGCTCGGTAGGATTATAGTTTTCGACCGAGTACTCAACGGCAAGGATCGATTCATGCTTTCAGACACCACCGCACCTGCAGAGGGGCTTCAGGACAAACTCGCAGCGCTCGAGCAGCTGCTTTTGGCATATGGACGCGTCACCATCGGCTTTTCCGGCGGCGTTGACAGCAGCTTTTTGGCCGCCGTATGCGCCCGCATCATGCCTGCCGACACGCTTCTCGTTCACCTCACCACGCCGCTCATCGGCACGCCCGAGCAGGCTTCGTTTGAGCGGGCGGTTGACGGGCAGGCCGATGAGGGGCCGCATTTCAAGCTCCCCGTGCTCAATCTTTCGGTCGATCAGTTACAGCTCCCCCAAGTAGCCTGCAACGATGCTAATCGCTGCTACCACTGTAAGCACGCCGGCTTTACCGCCATCGTCAACCACGCCAAGTCGCTGGGCTTTCCCACCGTCATCGACGGCAGCAACGCAAGCGACCGCGGCGACTACCGCCCCGGCATGCGCGCCGCCCAGGAGCTCGGCGTGCGCTCGCCGCTTATGGAGGTCGGCTTTACCAAGGACGAAGAGCGCGAGTTGCTGCGCGCCTGGGGATACCCCGTCTGGAACCTGCCGGCAGGAGCCTGCCTGGCCACGCGCGTCCCCACGGGCGAGGAGCTCACGCGCGAGAAGGTCGATGCAATCCGCACCTGTGAGGACTACCTGCACGACCTTGGCCTGGACCAGGTCCGCGCACGCCTCGTCGGCGGCTGCATGCATATCGAGGCCGCGCCGGCAGACGTCGCCAAGATCGCCGCCCTCGGCAGTACCGCGGTCAACGACGAGGGCAAGGCCCCGCTTCCCGCCGCCATCGAATCTGCGCTGCGCAACCTAGGCTGCGGCCATATCTCCCCCGAGGTCACCCCCTACATCCACGGCAACATGAACCTTTAGGTTACGCCGTTTAACCTACCAAAAAGGGACAGGTTTATTTTGGCAGGTTTTATCTGGGGAAATATCGCAGGGCAACCGCCTCTCTAGCATCCATCTATCTTTGAGAGACACTAGAGAGGCGACTCAGCCACATCTACCTCTTCCGATAGCGGCGGTTGCGGCTCGTCGATGAACCCATTACTTCAATGAGTCCTTTATCCGCCATTTTTGGCAGATGGTAACGGACAGACGAAATTCTGACCCCCGATGCAACCGCTATTTCTCGCGCCGTCATATCCACTTCGGCGCTGAGAGCCTCCAGGATCCTATCCGCCGTCGAAGCTGACGGTTCTCTGTTCCTATCGATAATTTCGAACGTGTCTTTGCCGCATTTTGACAGGGCATGTTTATCTACAAGGTCCCCGCAGATCAGGCGAATGTCATCCGAATCCCACTTCAGGGCCTCTCGTATTTTTTGAACATCGCATACGCACCCATGCTCCCGCATAAACATGAGCAATGTTTCTTCGCGATCCGTCAGCTCGGTGCCCACATGGTTCTGAATCCACGTGCGGTTTTCAGCAAGCTCCGCCCCGTGCCGGGAAAGCAGCACCGTAAACGAATCGGCCTTAACGATAAATTTCGGCCTGCCAAGCGAACGAGACTCCATCTCGCGAATCATAGCCGGGATGCCAGATCCCTGACTTTCCGCAACAGCCCCCTCAGCATGCTCTAACGGCGTCGCCCCCATCAGACTCATGAGCTTTGGGTTTCGGCAGCGCGATTCCCCGTCCGCAAGATTGTCCACCGTCTTTCCGCCCCAAAGCCCGCCGGGGTTTTTGATCTCTATTCTGTCTGGGTAGATATCGACGCTCACGGCCTGCCCCACAAACATGGGCGAATACTCTCGATGGATGCAGGCATTCGCCAAGGCCTCGCGCAAAACCTCCTGGGGTACTTCCCAATCTTCCCTTCTACCAGCGCCTCGCACTATCGCCGCTTTGCGCAAGTTTCGTCCGATCGCAGCGAGGGCATCTTCGATGCAGGCCGGAATCGGGCCATCGCACAACTGGCGGTCAATAAACCGGGGTTGCCCAGGAGCAGATTTTTCCACATCGGAATGAACGGCGACATCGATCATCAGCTTAGGATAGAACTGCTGGGGGTAGATTCCCGCCGACAGCAGCCCCGCGAGCTTCACAGCTCCATCCTTTGTAGTGATATTGAGTCTGGCCAGCTGCTTTTCCAGCGTATCGGCCCCGCGCAAAACGCGCGGGGTCTGCAGCCGGCGATTTGCGATAATGGACCGCACGACATCTGGATCCAAATCCTCGACTGTTGCCTCCGAAACCACCGTACCGTCTGCATCGCTCGGAAGCAACGCACTCTGTAGCTCATATAGCTCAGCGGGCGACATCTTGATATCTTTATCATCCACGCGCTTGTAGCTACCGTTCTGCACGCCGCGCGCGCCGATATAGCATGGCTTCGCTTTGAGCTCAAGTTCAAAGATGCGCACCAGAAGTACCTGGAGCCCGTCGACCTCGCCTCGATCAAGCTCATACCGTGGCGCATGGGTCACCACCGCCGCTGAGCCTCCGTCTCCGATACCCGAAACAAACTGGTCGCGCACCCTGTCGATAGCAAAGTTGGCAGAAGGAACAAATCCTTCGGCTTCGTTCAGGCCCAAAATAATGAGCCCGCCCGCAGTGTTCGCAAAAGCACTCACTGTCTCCCATACGTCTGCACTCAATTTATTCGTGCAGGCTTTAACTTCTACCGATGCGTCATCGGTCCCCCGCCTGCGAAGGCGCTCAACGATAAGGCCAAGAGGTTCATCCAACAGCATTGGCATTCCGTCTCTCTAAAACAATAGATTTATCTCTCTAAAGCTTAGTATATCTCTCTAACTTTAGAGAGATGAGCACCTTCTTTTAGAGAGAAATTTAGAGAGATGTATCGAATTCACTGCTAGATTACCTAAGGCCATCTCTCTAACCGACGTTCTCTTTAGAGAGACGTTTAGAGAGACGAGCGCATCTCTCTAACCATGGGCTCCGCTCTTTAAAGCGTACACATCCCAACCGTGCCATAAGTTGCGGCGGGCATTACCCCGCCAACCCGCCAAAAGAGGACGGGTTTATTTTGGCAGGTTTTATCTGGGAAAACGCAAGCGGGGCCACGCCGAAGCCACCGTCATCAGCCTCGGCGCATACCTTTAGCGCACGGCCCTGACCGCCGCCGTCAGATCGAACAGCGTATCGAGCACGGCCTCGCAGCCGTCCGCCACGTCCTGCGGCAACGGCACGATATCGGGAACGGCAAAGACATGGCAGCCGGCCGTGATGCCTGAGACGCAGCCGTTGCGTGAGTCCTCGACCACGGCGCATTCCTCGGGAGCAAAGCCCGCGCGATCGCAGGCGAGCAGGTAGATCTCGGGATCGGGCTTGCCGTTCAGGGTATCCTCGTTGCAGGTCACCGTCTCAAACCTATCAAAGAGGCCGACCGTCTTAAGGTTGCGCTCGGCCGCAACGCGGCGCGACGACGTCGCAAGGCCCACGTGATAGCCCGCAGCCAGCAGTTCGTCCAGGCACTCGGCGGCGCCGGCCTTAAGCTCCAGATCGGTCTTGACCATCTCGTCGAGAGCATCCCTGTAGTGGGCTTCGACCGTCTCGACGATTTCGCGGCTGCCGTAATGCTCCTCAAGGATGTCCCTGACATCAGGCATCGAGCGACCGATAAACTGATGGACCAGCGCATCATCAATCGCAATCCCCAGCTCGGCAGCGCCCACCTTCCATGCCCTCACGTCCAAACGCTCGGTATCGACCAGCGTTCCGTCCATGTCAAAAATGACAGCCTTGATCATATCGGTCCCTTCATCGGCTTGCACGGCCTTCGTTACCGTCACTCTACCGCGCTTTACAGCTTGTATATAACGTATATATCATATTTGGCTTTCGCTACATGAATCAATAGCCTACCAAAAAGGGGCAGGTTTATTTTGGCAGGTTTTATCTGGGAAACGACCTGCGGCGTCTCCTGCTAGACTGGTAGATTCGCAACCGACTAACCAGGAGCCCCCATGTCGCGCAAGTCCGCCTACAAGCAAGTACTTTCCATCGGCACCGCCGTGGTGCTGGGGTTTGCGCTGTTTACGGGATCGATCGACGGAGCGCCCAAGCTGTTGTCGCCGCAAAGCGATGAGCAGGCGGCGGCTCTGGCCGAGAAGCAAAGCGAGAGCCCCAACCGCACCGACGACGAAGCGGACTTGGTCGCCCGGCTCGAATCGGGAACGGCGAGCTCCCCGGACCCTCAAAACAGCCAGGACTCTGGCGATGGCTCCGATTCCGCCGCAACCGACACCGGCGACGGCGCTTCCGCGGACAGCGCCGCCACCCCCATCGACGAGGTCGAAAACCCCGATCTCGACCGCGCCCGCGGCGTATATCTCAGCAGCATCCCCGACTACGCCGGCAACCCCTACGTTACCCTTCGCGCCGACGGCACGCATCCGCTCGGCACACCGTCGTTCACGCTCGATGAATACGAACGGGCCACCGAAGAAGGATGCTTTAAGAGGTTCTCAAAGCTCGACAGCCTGGGCCGTACCCGCAAAGCACTCGCCTGCATAGGACCCGAATCGCTCGGTCAGGGCAAGCGCGGCGATATCTCGCGTATCCACCCCGCCGGATGGCACCAGCAGCGCTACGACTTTATTCCGAGCCAGAGCCTCTATAACCGTTGCCACCTTATCGCTTGGTCGCTCTGCGGCGAAAACGCCAACCGCAAAAATCTCCTGACCGGCACGCGCTATCTCAACGAGACGGGCATGTTGCCCTTCGAAGAGCAGATCCTCGGCTATATCCGCGACACGGGCAACCACGTGCTCTACCGCGTCACGCCCATGTACAACGAAGAGGAACTCGTCTGCCGCGGTGTCCGCCTCGAGGCGCAGTCGGTCGAGGACCACGGCAAGACACTGTGCTTCCACGTGTACTGCTACAACCTGCAGCCGCATGTGCAGATCGACTACGCCACCGGCCGCAACCAGGCCTCGGGGGATTAGCCCCGAGCCACGACAAGAACCGATTTGCAACCCCACCGGGGATCAAAAAGGGCCGCTCCGGATCACCCAGAGCGGCCCTTGCATCGGCACGTATGTTACAGGCAACGTCACACGCTACTTGGCGCGGCCCTCCTCATAGCGCTCGACCAGCTTGGCCTGAACGTCATAAGGCACCTGCTCATAGCCCGCGGGCTTCATGGTAAAGTCGCCCGTGCCGCGCGTGATAGAGCGCAGGCGCGTCGAGTAATCCGTCAGCTCGGCCAGCGGCGCCTGGGCGATGACCACGGTGTCTCCGCGCTCATCGGTCTCCATGCCCGTCACGCGACCACGCGAGGCCGAGATGTCGCCCATCACGGCGCCGGCGTAGCTCTCGGGGATCGTCACCGTGATTTCCTCGATGGGCTCCAGCACCACCGGGTCGGCATCGGCGCACGCCTTGCGCAGGCCGATGCGGGCCGCCGCGCGGAACGCCATCTCGTTGGAGTCGACGCTGTGATACGAGCCGTCGTACACAGCCACGCGAATGCCCGTGAGCGGGTAGCCGGCGATGATGCCGTCCTTCATAGTCTCCTGAACACCCTTATCCACGGCAGGGATCAGCGAGCGCGGAATGCGGCCGCCCACGACCTCGTCCACAAACTCATAACCGTCGCTCGTACCGTCGGCGGTAATCATCGGCTCCACACGCAGCCAGCAGTCACCATACTGACCGGCACCACCAGTCTGCTTCTTATGACGACCCTGGGCACTTGCCGTGCGGCGGATGGTCTCGCGATACGGGATACGGATCGGCACGCTCTTGGCAGCGACCTTGGTGCGGTCCTCCAGACGATTGAGCAGGACCGAAACCTGCGCCTCACCCACGGCGGAGATAATGGTCTGGCCGGTCTCCTCGTCGCGGTCGATGCTCATGGTCGGATCGGCCTTGCAAGCCTTCTCGATAAACGTGTAGAGCTTCTCTTCGTCGCCGCGGTTCTCGGCTTCGATGGCGATACGGTACTGCGAGTTGGGGAACTTAAACGCCGCAGCCTCGACCTTACCGGTAATCGAGAGTGTATCGCCCGTCTCGGCAGCCAGCTTGGGCGCCACGATGATATCGCCGGCATACGCGTGCCCGACCTCGGTCATGTCGCGGCCGCACATCACATACAGGTGAGCCAGACGCTCGCCCTTGCGCGTGCGCGCATTGACCAGCTCAAGGCCCGGCTCAAGCGTACCCGTCAGCACCTTGATAAAGCTGATGCGACCCTGCTGCGGATCGGCCAGGGTCTTAAACACAAACGCCACCGGGCGGTCATCGTCGCTCGAGATCTTGAGCGAATCGCCATCGATAAGCGGCATCTCGCCGTAGTCCGTCGGCGCCGGGAAGTACGTGGCAATATCGTCCATCAGCGAGTTGACGCCCTGCTCCTTAATGCAATCGCCCGCAAAGACCGGCACAAAGATGCGCTCGGCGATCGCCTTGGACAACAAGCCCTCAAGCTCTTCCTGCGTCAGTGTCTCCTCGCCTTCCAGGTATTTCATCATCAGCTCATCGTCGGCCTCGGCAACGAGTTCGCACAGGTGGTCGTGGGCCTGTTCGGCCTGGGTACGATACTCCTCGGGGATCTCCGACTCAACGGCTTCAGCGCCGTTGCAATGGCGCGCCTTCATGCGCACCAGGTCGATGATGCCGTCAAAGTCCTCGCCCTCGCCCCAGGGAAGGGTCACGGCGCCCAGACGCGCACCAAAGCGCTCCTGCAGCAGGTCCATCGTGGTCGCAAAGCTGGCCTCGGAACGCGACAGACGGTTTACGAACACCGCACGCGCCAGACGCAGGTCCTCGGCGGCATACCAGAGCTTAACCGTCGTAGGCTGCGGGCCGGCCTCGGCGTCGACAACAAACAGAGCCGTCTCGCAGACGCTCATCGCGGCATAGGCGTCGCCGATAAAATCGGGATAGCACGGGGCATCGAGCACGTTGATGCGCGCACCCTTCCAGTCGATCGGCGCAATGGTCGTCGAGATGGAAAATGCACGCTTGACCTCTTCGGGGTCATAGTCAAGCGTGGGCTTGGTGCCGTCGTGGCCGCCCAGGCGGGCGGTCTTGCCGGAAAGGTGGAGCATGGCCTCGGCGAGTGAAGTCTTGCCCACCCCGCCTTGGCCTACGAGCACCACGTTCCTTACGTTACCGGTCTTGGGAGCACCCATGATGACCTCCTTGCAGGGCCGCGCGCAATGCGCGACGCCAACGGGGAGAGTTCGCGGTCGGTGCCGTCCCGGGAGCAGCATGGTCGGCAGCCGAGCCGACTCACCCTCCAAATGTCCTATGCCACCACCCTACCCTTGCATCCGCCTGTCCATGCACACCTTTCGGCGCACGTATGAATACAGACGGCGAGAGGCCAGAGCAAACGTGCGAGGCGATTATTAAACCCCATCGATACAAATAAAAGCCGCCGCAGGCCGTAAGACCTGGCGGCTTCGCCTCAATTAAAAAGTTGAGTAAATAGCTGAGCCTACCCCTCGATACGGCTCAAGAACTCGCGGGTACGCTGCTCGCGTGGATGGTCGATGACCTGCTCGGCAGGACCTTCCTCGACAATACGGCCGCCGTCCATAAAGACCACGCGGTCGGCAACATCGCGCGCAAACTGCATCGCGTGGGTCACGATCACCATCGTCATGTTCTGCGCCGCAAGGTCTTTAATGACACGCAGCACCTCGGCCGTCAGCTCTGGATCGAGCGCCGAGGTCGGCTCATCAAAGAACAAGATTTCCGGGTCGAGCGCCAGGGCGCGGGCAATACTCACGCGCTGCTGCTGGCCGCCCGAAAGCTCGCACGGCACCTTGTTCTCGTTGCCCACAAGCCCCATCTGAGCAATCAGCTCGTGCGCACGAGCTTCCGCCTGCTCGCGCGGGCGCTTAAGCACGCGGATCGGCGCGTCGGTGATGTTTTTCATCACGGTATAGTGCGGAAACAGATTGTAGTTCTGAAACACCAGACCAAACCGCGAGCGCGCCTGCTTGGGCACATCGCCCTTCGCATACACCGCGCCCGAACCCGCATCCGTCGCGACGGCAAGGCCGCCAAACGAGAGCGAGCCTCCGTCGAGCGTCTCGAGCAGTGTGGCGCAACGCAGCAGCGTGGACTTGCCGCCACCCGAAGGCCCGATAATCGCCACGACCTCGCCACGCTTCACCTCAAGCGAGATATCCTTGAGAACCTCATTGCCGCCAAACGCCTTGCGCGCGTTCGATATATTCATTACCGTTCCGGACACGGGAGCCTCCATGTGTTTAAAAAGTCAGCGAGCGTGTGACTGGCGAGACAATGTGCTCCGAAAGAGGAGCGCCGCGTACTTCTGTACGCAAGCGACGGTTTGAGGAGCAGATTGGCCGTCAGGCACGCGCGCAGCGTCGAGCAGTCCGCCGTTCGTTAGAACGGCGGAACGATCTAGTCATGGTAATAGTCCAGCTTCTTTTCGGCGGCGCCCAGCAGCATCTCGACCACAAAGTTAAAGACCCAGTAGATCAGCGCCGCGATTGCAAACGGCACCATGTTCACTTGCGAGGCAACCAGCGCCTTGGCCGTCGAGAACATCTCGCCCACGCCAATGGCAAATGCCAGCGACGTATCCTTGACCAGCGTGATAATCTCGTTGCCCATCGCCGGCAAAATGCGCTTAGCGACCTGCGGCATCACAATGTACAAAAATGTCTGCAGGCGCGAATAGCCCAGCACCTCGGCAGCCTCGTATTGACCACGCGGAATAGACTGCAGGCCCGATCGATAGATCTCGGCAAAGTAGCCGGCGTAGTTGATGATGAACGCCACAACGCACGCCGTCCATTTGGAATCGGGTGTGAGCGAGATGCCAAACACGTAGTACGGGGCAAAGTAGATGGCAAACATCTGCAGCATGAGCGGCGTGCCACGCATGACCGAAATGTAGATGCGCGCAATCCAGCGAAGCGGCGCGATTTTGCTCATGCGCATAAACGCCACGGGGATTCCCAGTGGAATCGACCCGAGCAGCGTCAGCACAAACAGCTGCAAGCTGACCAAGAATCCCTGGCCAAGCATCTGCATCATGACTTGGATAGACAACCTACCCTCTCTTTCGCAACAGCAGAACAGCGGATCTTATTCTCAAATAGGCGCAGTGCCCAAGACTGCGAGCGACAAGCCCGACGAAGCGTACTTTGGTACGCGAGGAGGGTTTGAGCGGCAAGATCGGGTTCCTGGGAAAGCCGTTATTTGAGCACCCAATTATCGAAGGAAAGACCGTAATCTGCATACTTGTCGCAGAGGTCCTTAACCGTGCCGTCCTCGTAGAGCGCCTTGAGCGACTCGGTTACAGCATCGGCCGACTTGGTGTCGCCCTTCTTAAAGCCAACGGCGTAGTGCTCGCTGGACAGCGGCTTGTCGAGCTGCGTATAGGCATCGGGCTTGGCGGCGAGCTGATACTGGGCAATCGAAAGGTCGCAAGCCACGGCATCGACCGCGCCGCTCTCGAGCTGCATAAACGCCGTGTTGTACTCACCGATGGTATCGAGCGTGGCAAACGTCGCGGCCAGATCCTTCTGGTCGCCCTCGAGTACATCCTGCGCAGCGGAATCGGTCTGGGTGATCACGGTCTTGCCGGCAAGATCGTCCCAGCTCTTGATGCCCGCATCCTTCTTGACCACCAGCACCTGCTCGTTGAGCATGTACGGCTCGGAGAACGTGTAGTCGTCCTCGCGGCCCTCCATGGTAAAGCCGTTCCAGATGCAGTTGATGGCGCCCGAGTTGAGCAGCGTGTCCTTGGCATCCCAGTCGATGGCCTCGTATTTGACCTCCCAGCCCTGCTTATCGGCAACAGCCTTGGCCAGATCGAGATCAAAGCCGGTGTACTCGCCGTCGTCGCCCACAAAGCCGTACGGAGGATAGGACTTATCAAAGCCCACCACGAGCTTCTTGGACTCCGCGGCACCCTTCGTATCCTTGGCCGCGGCAGAGCCGGCAACAGAGCCCTTACCGGCACCGCCGCCACAACCGACAAGACCAAGGCCGAGCACCGTGGCGAGCGAGCCGGCTAGACCAACAAACTGACGACGAGACATATCGGTATTCATGGTATTCCCCCTTGGTGGCACTTTAGTTAAGTAAAGTGAGTCATGTAACGTTCAGAATCATACACTTTACCTTGATAGAGTACAAGGGAGGATTTGCCCGCCGGGTGCCGGGGCAGGGGTTAAGTTTGCTGCTCTACAGTCCTGCTCACGACGGAGGCCACATTAAGTGGCCTCCTGTTCGTGCGGAACTCGCGACAAATTAAACTCCGCGCCGGGCGCCACTCAGCCGGGAGACAACGTGCTCGGAACCTTAAATAGCCTCCTCTCCAAACGGGCACGTTGAATGCACGGTACAATTGCTTCGGACTTTTCTTTTATTAAATAGTGGGGTTAATTCATGGCAGAATCTCGTGCGGAGCGTAAGGCTCGTCGTGCTTTGATCGAGGCGGCTGAGGGGTCGGGGGAGAAAAAATCTTCTAAGAAATCCAAGGCGTCTCAGGATGCGAAGGGTAAGTCGGCCAAGGGCAAGGCTAAGGCCAAGCGTTCTGGCTCTCGTCGGGGCGGGGATAAGGCATCTCAGACTCGCCCCAAGCACTCGCATAAAGATCCGGCTTCGGCTGCGCGCAAGACTGTGGACCCCAAGTCTCCCTGTTCGATCATGAAAGCTTGCGGTGGGTGCACGGCGCTCAATCGTCCTTATAAGAAGCAGTTGGCGGCCAAGCAGGCTGCTATGGAGGAACTGTTTGCTGAGCTCTGTGAGCGCGAGGGCATAACCGTCGATCCCATTCGCGGTATGGGCGTCACCCTAGGCGACCCGGGCAAATATCCTGCGCCGCGCGGTTTTCGTCATAAGGCTGCCACTCCGTTTGCTCCCGGTAAGGAGGGCGCTGTCCGCTGCGGTTTCTTTGAGCGCGGCACGCACAAGATCGTTGCCGTACCCGAGTGTCCTGTCGAGGCGCCGGGTGCTCGTCAGATTCTCAACGGTATCGCTCGCGAGGCCGAACGTCTGCACATTCCCGCCTTTAACGAAGACAAGCATCTGGGGCTGCTTCGCTATGCCGTCGTTCGCTGCGGCTGGCGCACCGACCAGATTATGGTCACCCTCGTGACCGCTCAGCGCGACTTGCCGTATGCGCAGGAGTTCTTTGAGGCCGTCGCCGCACTCGATCCGCATATCGTCACCGTTGCCCAAAACATCAACGGACGCCCCGGCAACGCCATTCTAGGCGAGGAGACCCGCATCGTGCATGGCGCCGAATGCATGCGCGACCAGCTGCTCGGCTGCGACTTCGACATCTCCCCCACCGCGTTCTATCAGACCAACCCGCAACAGACCGAGCTGCTCTACCAGCTCGCCATCGACGGCATGGACCTGCGCCAGGGCGACGTGCTTATGGATGCCTACTGCGGCAGCGGCACCATCGGCCTTTGCGCCGCAAAGGGTGCCCAGGACAAGGGCATTGGCATCATGCTGCTCGGTGTGGAGCGAAACCCCGCGGGCATTGCCGACGCGCGCCGCAATGCCGAGCTCAACGGTCTCACCCGCAGCGCTTGGTTTATGGCCGACGACGCCACCGACTACATCCTCGATGCCGCCGACAACAACGAACGCGTCGACGTCCTTTCCATCGACCCGCCGCGCGCCGGCTCCACCCCCGAGTTCCTCGAAGCCGCCTGCGCACTCAAGCCGCGCCGCATCACCTATATCAGCTGCAACCCCGTGACCCAAGAGCGTGACCTGCACCAGCTCCTCGACGGAGGCTATCGCCTGCTCAAGATCACGCCGGTCGACATGTTCCCCCATACCGACCACACCGAAACCGTAGCGATCCTCGGGCGCCGCTAGCCCACCCCAGTAGATTTTTGGGACATGCCTTAAAATCTACCGGCACAAGAAAGGGGGCGGCCCGTCTGGACCGCCCCCTTTCGTTGGCTATATGAGCCCGTTACATGCTCTTGCGCAGGTCGCACACGCCGGCTGCCGCCATCTCGCGCAGCAGCGTCTCGCGATCGCGCGTCACAATCAGGTCCAGCGGGAAATGAATCTCGTCGAGCATCTTGCGCGCCTGCTCGAGCTTGCCAATCGCCATACCAATGTGCGCGTCGGTCGAGATGCCAATCCCCACGCCCAGCTCGGCGCAGCGCTCGGCAATCTTGCGGCACACACCCCAATGCTCGGCATCGGTACCATGTTCAAGACTATGGTTGTTAATCTCGATAATCTTGTGCTTGGCCTTGGCCGCCAACAGCACCTCATCGATATCAAAGGGAACACCGGCGCGACCCGTGTGGCCCAGCATGAACACCTTGGGGTGCTCCAGGGCATTGATATACATCTCGGTCGTCTGGGCCAGCGTCGCGCCTTCAGCAATCTGTGAATTATGCACGCTTGCCACCAAATAATCCAAATTGCGCGTAACCAAATCGAACAGCGAATGCTGGCGGCTGAACGGATCGCCGGCAATATCGAGCGTGACAGGAGTGTCCTCGCCAAACAGGCTTCCGTCCAGCGAAACGATATCGGCCTCGGCACCGCGCAACACCAGCACGCCACTCCAAATGCGAGGCCAGACATCCTGGTTGATAAAGAACTGGTAGCTACGCAGGTCATTGGGGCAAGGCGAAACCATAGAGCTCAGATGGTCGGCAGATCCGAGCACCTGCAGGCCACGCTCTGCCGCCCAGTACACATTCTCCTCAATGGTCGAATATGCATGCGCAGAGAACATCGTATGAGTATGGATATCACAAGAAAGCAGGTAGGGCATCGGATCTCCTTATCCGGCATGGCCGTCGCGTATATTCATTGTACGCATAGCCTTCGATAGTCGTAAAACTGCTTCATCCCAATCACACAACGGCATAGACAACGGGGTCTGGCTTAAAACCAAACCCCGTTTCACGTAAAACATTGTAAGCAGAGCGCTTTACTTTCAAAGATATTCGTCGGCCAGTTGCTTCCAGGCAGGCAACGAATTGACGATGGTCTCGTAGCTCACGCAGTAGCCCAAGCGGAACCAGCCCGGCATGCCAAAGCTGTCCGAGGGAACCGCAAGCAGCTCATACTTCTTCGCGCGCTCACAAAAAGCGTTCGCATCGGGCTCCAGCGCCTTCACCCATAGGTAGAACGCGCCATTCGGCTCAACATAGGTGTAGCCGTACTCCGCCAGTGCATCGGTAAGCGCGGTGCGGTTGCGCGCATAGGCCTCGACATCGCTCGGTTCATCAATGCAGTCGATAATCACGCGCTGGAAGAGCGCCGGAGCGCACACGAAGCCCAGCGTACGGGCGGCACCGGCAACGGTGGGCATTAGACGAGCTGCCTGAGGATTCGTATTGGGAACCAGGATCCACCCCACGCGCTCGCCCGGCAGCGACAGCGACTTGGAGTACGAATAGCACACAACGGTGTGCTCGTAAATCGAGGGTACCCAAGGCACCTCGGCGCCGTATACAATCTCGCGATACGGTTCGTCCGAGATCAGCATGATCGGATTCTCGGGATCGCGCTTGGCGTTGACCTCGCACAAAACTTTAGCCAGGCGCGTCAAGGTATCGCGCGTATACACAGCGCCGGTCGGGTTGTTGGGTGAGTCGATAATGACGGCAGCCGTCTTATCGGTAATCGCCTTGAGCACGTTATCCACGCTCAGCTGGAACGTATCTTCATCGGCGAGCGCCTCGACACACGTACAGCCGGCCTTCTCAATCCACACGCGATACTCCGGAAAGTACGGAGCGATAACGATGACCTCGTCGCCCGGATTGGTAATCGCGTTGAGCGTACAGGTGAGCGAAGCCGCCGCACCCACCGTCATAAAGACATCCTTGCCCTCATAGCTCGTGCCAAAGCGGCGGTTGAGCGATTCGGCCACGGCGGTACGGCACTGCGGCAGACCCGGTGCAGGCGTGTATCCATGCAGCTGGTCGCTCGGCAGCTCCAAGGCCTTCTTAATGGACTCAGCCACGGCGGCAGGTGCCGGAACGCTCGGGTTACCCAGTGAGAAATCGAACACGTTTTCCGCGCCGATCTGTGCCTTGCGCTCAAGGCCGTAGCTAAAGATCTCGCGGATGATGGAGCTCTCCGCACCGCGCGCATACATAGTATCGTTGATCATCTGTTCCCCTTTCGCATAGGCGCTATTGTACGCTTTAGCCGAGCAAAGTGCCGCAGCAATGTTAATTGGGGACAGACTTAAATGCGTGAAAACGCTCATTTAAGTCTGTCCCCAATCAACAGATGGCTCCATATCACTCAAAAGAAAAAGCCTCCGCAGGTTTCCCCGCGGAGGCTTTCGTGACAACGATTACTCGTCGACGTCAGTATTGCCGTCGGCCTTCTTTGCGTCAGCAGTCTCGACATCGTCAGCATCCTCAGATGCGACGTCGGCATCCTCCTGCATGGCCGCCTGCGCAAACGCCGCGGCATCAGCCGCCAGCTCCTCCTCGCTCATACGAGGCGCGCGCTTCTTGGTCGGCATGCCGGCCGCCTTGGCATTGCGCTCCTCCTTGGCCGCCAGGATATCGCCCTCGCGCTCAAGGTAGGCGTCCCACTCGTTGTCGAGCAGGGCATTCACGGCGTCACCTTCAACGGTCTCGCGCTCGAGCAGCACGTTCGCCATCAGATCGAGCTGATCGCGACGGGCATCCAGGATCTCGACCGCACGGCGATGGGCTTCGCGCATGATGCGCTGAACCTCGATATCGATGCGACGCGCCGTCTCCTCGGAGTAATCCTGGTGATCAGCGTAATCGCGACCAAGGAACACCTGATGCTGCGCCTCGCCAAACACTTGCGTGCCCAGCTCCTCGCTCATGCCCAGGCGCGTGACCATCTCGCGCGCCATCTTGGTCGCGCGCTCCAGATCGTTGCTCGCGCCCGACGTGATGTCGTCGCACATGAGCTCCTCGGCAACGCGGCCGCCCAAGAACACGGCAAGCTCGTCAAGCATCTCGTTCTTAGTCTTGAGGAAGTGATCCTCCTGCGGAAGCTGCAGCGTGTAACCCAAAGCCTGGCCGCGGCTGACAATCGAAATCTTGTGAACCGGATCGGAGTGCTCCAGGATGTGACCAACCAGGGCGTGACCGCTCTCGTGGTAGGCAATCGTAGTGCGCTCGGCTTCGGTCATCACGCGACCCTTGCGCTGCGGTCCGGCAATCACGCGCTCCATCGACTCCTCGACCTCGTCCATCGATATCACGGAACGATGGCGGCGAGCGGCCAGCAGCGCAGACTCGTTGAGCAGGTTCGCCAGATCGGCGCCGGTAAAGCCAACGGTCATCTGGGCGAGCTTCTCAAACTTAACGTCCTCGTCCATCGGCTTGTTCTCGGCATGCACGCGCAAGATCTGCTCGCGGCCCTTCACGTCCGGACGGTCGACCGTAACCTGGCGGTCAAAACGGCCGGGACGCAGCAGCGCCGGATCCAGAATGTCGGGGCGGTTGGTGGCGGCGATCAGGATGACCGACTCGCTCTCCTCAAAACCGTCCATCTCGACCAGCAGCTGGTTGAGCGTCTGCTCGCGCTCGTCGTGACCGCCGCCCAAGCCGGCTCCGCGCTGACGTCCCACGGCATCGATCTCATCGATGAAGATGATCGACGGGGCCTGGGACTTGGCCTCCTTAAAGAGGTCGCGCACGCGGCTGGCGCCGACGCCCACGAACATCTCGACAAAGTCGGAACCCGAGATGCTAAAGAACGGCACGCCCGCCTCGCCGGCAACGGCCTTGGCCAGCAGGGTCTTACCAGTACCCGGAGGGCCAACCAGCAACACGCCGCGCGGAATCTTGGCGCCCAGCTTTCGATAGCGATCCGGATCGCTCAAAAAGTCGCGAATCTCCTCGAGCTCCTCGACCGCCTCGTCCACACCGGCAACATCCTCAAACTTGACCTTGGGGCGCGTTGCCTCGTTGGTCTTGGCGTTGGTCTTGCCAAACTGCATGTTCCTGTTGTTGGCGCCCATCATCTGGCGCATAAAGTAGAACATGATGGCGATCAGGGCGATCGTCGGCAGCGCGCTCATCGCCAGGTCGCCCCAAAAATCGGGGTCATTGGTGTTGACGATGTACTTGGTATCGGGGTGCTCCGCCATAAGCTCGGCAAGAGAATCGGAGCCGACATAGGTCGAGGAGAAGCTCTTGAGCTCGCTCGTGTCGCCCTTGTCCTTTTTTGTCTTCCAGTAATGACCCGCCACGCTTCCGTCTTGAACCGTATAGGTCAAATCTTCGACGCGATCCTGCTTAATGGCGTTGACCATCTCGCTCGTCGCGAGCTTTACGGTATTGCTGGAATTGGCAAAGCCGGAGCCCATGTTAAAGAAGGCGTAGCCCAGAAGCGCGCAAGCCAAAATAAAATACAGCCAGCCCGTACGCGTGGGCTTCTTGCCTCCGGGCATCCCCGGGATCTTAGGCTCCCGGGGAGTCTGGGAATTGTTATCGTTACGGTCGTCGGGCATCTTACGAATAAACCTCCGGTTTCAAAATGCCCAGATACGGAAGGTTACGATAGCGCTCGGCATAGTCGAGGCCGTAGCCCACCACAAAGGCATCGGGGCAATGGGTTCCAACATACTTGGGCGTGACGGCCGAGGCACGGTCCTCAACGTCCTTCCACAGGAAGGCGGCGACCTCCAGAGAAGCGGGCTTGCGGCTCTCGAGGTTCTTCATCAGATACTTGAGCGTCAGGCCCGAGTCCAGAATGTCCTCGACGATCAGCACGTCGCGGCCACGGATGTCGATATCCAGGTCCTTGATGATACGCACGATGCCGGAGGACTTCACGCCGTCGCCGTAGCTCGAAACAGCCATGAAATCGATGTTGGTCGGCAGCTCGATCTTGCGCATCAGGTCGCCCATAAAGACCACGGCGCCGCGTAGGACCGCGATCAGCACCAGATCCTTACCCACGTAGTCGCGAGTAATCTGCTCGCCTAGGCGAGAAACGATACCGTCGATATCCTCCTGCGTAAACAGAACCTTCTCGATATCCGGATGTTGAGAAGCCATGACAACCCTTTCTTGTGCTTATCGCCCACACACCGCCGTATGGACGCGAACTACACATTCTAGCAGCGCACGGGGTATATTTACCAGCCCGTGCGCCATCAGCGCGGGAATACCGTCAACGTCGCACAGAATAGTAGGCGCAAGGCGCTATTCCGCATCGACTACGCGGAGCAGATATGCCACGCGCGTTGCGGCCGTGCATTTAAAACGCTCGTCGGCCCGAACGCCCGCAACCCACACCACGGCTCCCCCCGGAGCCGTTCTTACCACGGGCACGCCAGAGCGTTCGGAAACGGGAATGCGCGCCTCGTTGAGCAGGTCGGACACTTTCTTGCTTCGACCACTCATTCCCAGCGGGCACATCACATCCCCCGGCACAGGGTTATCCACCCACAAGCGCGCCGATCGAGCCTCAGCGGGAATCTCTCCGCACGAGCCAGCGAGCATCCGATCGCTATCGCGGTCGGCAAAGCCCAAGGCCGCCGCATCCACGATAGCGGCCACCTCTCCGGCAGCCACAAGCTCGCGGGCTCGATGCACGACATCGTATCCCGGCTCAACGGCCATCGGCTCGGCCACCAGCATACGCCCCGCCCCCAAAGACAGGCGCCCGGGAACGGAGATCCAGTCGGCAACTAAGCCCTCGCGCGCCACCGGGGCCTTGAGTGCCAGCATTCCAAACTCCACGCGCGCATCAATTCCCGCCGGGAGTGTGACCGAGCCCGCACCCTCGGCAACACAGGCGAGCACGCGCTCCACATGCCGCATCTCCGGCCGAGCATCGGGGTCGATGCGCTTAATTGCCAGTCGTACGATGCGCCGGGCAATCACCACCTCGGCCGCGGCAAGGCGGCGCGCGTCGAGGACCAGCGCACCCGCCACTTCCTTGCGCAGGCAGCTTCGAAACGCCTGAGCCGAAAGCTGAGACAAAAACGCATCCTCGTCGCCCAGGATCTCGCAAGCGGCACCAATCGTCTTGCAGACGTTCGCGTTGCGCTGTGCCACCACCGGCATCACCCGGTGGCGCACATAGTTGCGCAGGTACGAAACGTCCTCGTTGCTCTCATCCTCCCGCCACAGCTGGCCATGCACCTGCAGATAGTTCACGAGCTCATCATGCGTGAGGTCGAGCAAGGGGCGTACCACGATGTTCCGACGGCGTGGAATGCTCGATAGACCAGCGGGCCCCGACCCCTTAATCGCATTCATCAAAAACGTTTCCGCGCGGTCCGATGAGGTGTGCGCCGTACAGATGCGGGCCGCCGTCCGCGGTGCGCCCGTCTGGGCGCAGAGCTCACGAACGTATCTCCGTGCCGCGGCATAGCGTACCTCGCGGGCAGCCGCCTCGATATTGCCCGATTCATCATCAAAATAGGCATGCTCAACACACAGCGGCAAGCCATATTGCGCGCAGAGCTCGCGCACAAAGGCCTCGTCGCCATCGGACGCCTCACCACGCAGGTGATGATTTACATGCAGTACGTGCAGACGCTCGCGCGCAATGGAAGCGACGCCGCGCCCGTCCATGATATCCAACTTTGATGTGCATGCCATAAGAAGCAAGGCCGTCGAGTCCGCACCACCTGATACCATGAGCACCACAGGAGCAGCCGTCTGCCGCGTCGCCAGGGCGTAATCATCCGCCCTCGACGCAGCATGATGTCCATAGTGCTGAGATACCGTTGGCATTCGCTTCCTCCTCTATTCGTCCGCACCCATTGTATCCTTTGGAATCTTATGTCTCGCCTGCACCTTCATATCCTCGGCAGCGGCTCAAAAGGCAACTGCGCGCTCATCGAGGGGCCGCAAGGTCTCATCATGATCGATGATGGCCTGTCCCGCCGCGAGACACTTAAACGCATGGCGGAGCTCGGCCTCTCGGCAGACGACGTTGCCGCGCTTGTAATTACCCATGAGCGCACCGACCACATCAAAGGGCTCGATGTATGGTGCAAGCACTGGCATGGTCCCCTCTTTGCCAGCAGGGGCACGCTTTCGTGCAAAGAAACCCTCGCACATCTACCCGTAGAGGAATTTGACCCCGGCGACACGCTTTCCATTGCCGGCATCCGCGTGCGAACCTACCCAACATCGCATGATGTCATCAATCCTGTCGGTTATCGATTCGACACTTTCGATGACTCCATTGGCTTTGCCACCGACACCGGAGAGCTAACCAAACAAGCTATAGACACCCTCGAAGACTGCCGAGTTCTTGCACTCGAGAGCAACCACGATGTGGCCATGCTGCGCCAAGGGGATTACCCCCGCTTCCTCCAAGAGCGAATTTTATCTGCAAAAGGCCATCTCTCTAACGACCAAGCCGCCGACGCAGCGCGTGGGCTCGTCACCGATCGCACCGAACAGCTCATTGCGATGCATATCAGCCAAGATAACAATCGCCCGAGCCTTACCGTCAAAAGCTATGCCAAAGCTCTAGCCGCAACCCTGGATGACGAGGTCGGCAGTTCCGCCACCCTTCTCCAAGGATCGCGAAAACTCTCGATACGCCCCGCAAGCCAGCATCGACCAGCAACCATTCAATAGTCTGTCCTAGACAGCAAAAGGGGCCGGGAATCGCTTCCCAGCCCCTTTTGTTGTCTTTTAATAGCGCGGAGCACCAACGAAGTTAGTCGATGGAGATCTTCGTAACGTTCTTCTTCTCGACGATCTTGGGAACCGTTACGGTCAGGATGCCGTCAGCATACTTAGCCGAGAGGCCCTCGCTCGAAGCGTCCTTGAGATACACGCCACGCGTCGCGCTGTACGAGCTGAACTCCTTCTGCAGGAAGTTCTTGCCCTCGTTCTCCTCGTCCTCCACAACGTTCACGCTAATGGACAGACGGCCTTCATTAAGCTCAACATCGATGTCATCCTTAGCCACGCCGGTCAGATACGCCTTGACCTCATAACCATCGCCCTTGTCCTCGACATCAACGGGGAACGCCTTGGAAGCAATCGAGTTGTTTGCAAGGTCGGTCATATCATCAAACAGATCGAACAGCGAGCTAGCAGAAGGACGAACGCCAAAAACCGAACGATAAGGAACCATGCTTGCCATGTTTACCACTCCTTTTAGGACTGCCGAGCCATCTTCTAGGTGACTGGGACTTCTTTTGACGCTCTTATATATGCCCACACAGTGCTTAGATATACATCGACTTAAAGTTTTTTGAGTCCAGTACTATAAGCATATCTAAGTGTGTATGACTCAAGTTTTAGTAAGGTTAAGGTTCTTTGAACCAGAGCTTAAATAACGAGTATGTTCGCAGCTACAAATAACAAGGGGCTTACAATGAGCGCGTACACGTTGTTGGTAACGAGCTAAAGGGCATCATGGACGATCAAAAACAGGAAAACACGCTTATGCCGGAGCAGGACGAAGTGTCCAGCCCGCAACCGATTCGATTCCACCGCCCCCACATCTCGCAAGAGCCCATCAATGATCCAGGACCGGAATATGTGACAAGAAACCGATATCAAACACTCGAAGATGCGCAAACGGGACGCAAGCATATGGGCGTGGCCTCGGGTGACCCTGTGTATCTGAAAGACGCACCATTATCTAAAAACAGCGCAGATAGGGATGAGCCGATGAAAGCATCCGCCGCTCATCGACAAAGAGGGCCGCGACCCAAGCAAACCTTGACGAACTCGGCTCGCTATCTAGAAACGCCAAAACAGGGCAAATCAATCTTCGTTTCGTCAAGTAAACGACGCAAGCAACATCGACTGGCAATCCTGCTTTTGA
Source organism: Collinsella sp. AF31-11 (assembly GCF_003475605.1). Taxonomy (NCBI): domain Bacteria; kingdom Bacillati; phylum Actinomycetota; class Coriobacteriia; order Coriobacteriales; family Coriobacteriaceae; genus Collinsella; species Collinsella sp. AF31-11. The sequence continues at coordinate 154 of NZ_QRQS01000017.1, read as the reverse complement.
TCATTACAGCCATAGCAGTTGCCCTTGTTATTCGTTTTATTTTCTTTAAATAAAAGCTCAATACCAAAAAAGAATTAAATCGTCTGGCGTAAATGAGTCATTTATGCCCCGTAAACGCAAAAAAGGGGGAGGCCGCGAGGCCTCCCCCTTCTCC
>NZ_QRQS01000016.1:22896-42761 GCF_003475605.1 Collinsella sp. AF31-11 | reverse complement strand
TGGTCGAAGTGCATGATCTCGATCTTCTCGGTCTCCTTCATTCCCGCTCCTTTCACGAGCAGTTTGAATTGTCACACGGCCCGGACGGGCTTACCGTCCCGTCGCACCGCCTAACCTTGTGGTCATCTTGGCCCCAAGCTCAACAATTCAAAGGTTCTTAATACCAGTGAACGATTACAGGTTAGCCGTTTTTAATACCGATTTTTCGATTTCATCCTCCCCTCTCGGTAGACGGTCAGTTTTTGCCGCCCATCGGTCAAGCGACATATGGCCATAAAAGACGAGCGCCCTGCCGTACACAAGGACGCTCTGAACACTAATAGTTGTAGGTATATCCACCGGCATCGCCGCGGGTAAAAGACTTGGCACACTCGATAACCTGTCCACTCGAGTCATAGGTCAGGCATTCCAGCACGAGGGCCAGGTCGCCCGGCTCAAGATCGAGCAAACTCGCATCGCGTGCGCCCAGCGCCTCAATATCGAGCTTCTCAATCGATTTATCTGGCTTTCGGCCCAACATGTCATAGGTCTCATACAGGCTGAAAACCGATATGTCCACGTCTTCGATGCCAGGGAACAGCAGACACGGGATCAGCGTCATCTCGATCGACACGGGTTCACCATCAATGCAGTTAAGACGGCGCACCGAGTAGAGCAGATCGTCCTCGCCGATACCAAACAAGTCGGCATAATACGGGCCGGCATAGCGTTTGGAGCGCGCCAGGATGCGCACCGACGGCGTCGCGCCCGAAGCTAAAACCGACTGACGGAAGCCGCCCTTGCGAGCGTGCTCGTCAAACCACTTGTGCCCCACAAAGGCGCCCTTGCCCTGCACGCGACGAATCTGGCCACTTTTGACCAGCTCATCCATGGCGCTGCGGATGGTCAGGCGCGTCGTGCCAAACTCCTCGGCCAGCTCATTTTCGGACGGAATCATCGAGCCCGTCGGATAGTCACCGCGCTCGATTCGCTCCGCAATGCAGCGGCGAATTTGCTTGTAAACCGGCAAGTCTTCTACTGCCTCAGCCATTCGACACCCACCTTCGTCGCAACGCCGTCTGCCTCACCGTTATCGGCAAATCGATACTTGGTCGGCAGGGTCACGGACTTGCAATACTCGACAAAGCCATCGTTCTCATCGCGCTCGTGCGAAGCCTTATAAAACACCGGGGCGCCCTCCTGGGCATCCAGCAACTTGGCCTCGTTGGCGTTCAGACGGCTGATGGAAATATGCTCCTTGCCGTGCGACACGCGGACATTCCCCTCTTTGAGCAAAACGTCGTAGAGGCTCTCCTGCTCGAAATCGTGATCGGGAAGCGAGGGACACAAAGACAGATTGACGTATGCCGTCTCGATCGACGCCGGGGAACCATTGACCACGCGCACGCGCCGAATGCAGAAGAGCGGCATGCCCAGCTCGATTTGGGCCTTTTGGGCCAGGTCGATATCGGCGTACACGACCTTGGAGCATACCAGGCGTGCGGTTGACTTTGAGCCGACCCTCTCCACCGCCTGCGTATAGTTCCACGTTTCCTGAAAGATGTTCAGCGGTTTGGGCGGGCACACATAGGTGCCCGAACCGCGGCGGCTTTCCAAGGTTCCGCACGAAATGAGACGCGTGATCGCAGCGCGCAACGCCGTGCGGGACACGCCCAGCTCTTCACAGAGCACGCGCTCGGCGGGCAGCCGGTCGCCACCCTGCAGGTCATAATGGTTGATATACCAAAGAATGCCCTCAAAGGCGCGATCTTTGGGCGGAATCGCATATGGTTCACTCGACATGGGTAAGGCTCCTCGACCGCTTGATGCTGCGGGCATCATTGCTCCGAACGCCCCATGGCGTCGAAGGCTTCTTTGATCTGTTCCGCAACGTTCCGATACGACCGATATAGGCCGCAGTCTCGCTTGACTTCGCCCGCAGTCACAGGAATCTCAAGCTTCGAAATCTCATCCTCGCCGGTTTGCACGGCAACGACGACACCCATACCAAGGCACATGTTACGCTTGGCGGCATTGTTTTTGGTAGCCTGAGCTGGGTTAATCAAAATCTGCTGAGCGAGCTCTCGATTGCTGAGCTGCGGCACATCCTCGGGATTTCCGGTCTCGACAATCTCGCATTGCAGCACATCCGCGTAGTCAAAAATCCTCGGGGTCGCGCCGCGCTGATGCACGGCCCACTTGCGACGCGTGGCATCCTGGTAGATAGCCGGCAAAAACGTAAAGCGCGGCGGGTCCAAAATCGTGTCCGTGATGGTAAACACATCGGGATCAAAGGCATCCTGCGGGTTTTTCTTCTTGAACAGCCCCATATCAGACTCCCGTACTAACACTTAACAACTCGAGCTAAATATAGCACCAATTTCAAGTCGCCGCTTTAGCGCATCGGTGCATGGCATCTATAGCTCGCCCAGCGGGAAATACACAGACGAGACCCGGGGCGGGGTGCTTGGTTTTGAGAAGTGGGCTTCGCGAACTTCCAAAACCAAGCACCCCGCCCCGGCCCCGGCAATGTAATTTTGGCTGACCATAGTTAGGTGCGCGGTCTCCAAGGCAGCAACAGCCAAGTCCCCATTACATTAAAAAATATCAGTCCCCGCAGATTGAAACGGTCGAGAGGGCCGCCTCCGGGCGAGACCGTCCCGGATGCTATTCGTTGTCGCCGGCAGTTAGCTGCGTTGCGGAGAGCACGCCGTCGGCTGCGGTTGCGGCAGCGGCGTCGGGCCAGACCCAGTCGGTAAAGGCCGGGTGATCGAAGCCCTCGTCGCACGCGAACTCAAAGGCCTCGGTGCGGAAGGCCTCCCACTCATCAATCTGCTCGGCAAACTTATCGGCGTCGACCATGCGCAGCACGTCGGCGGCCAGGGCCCAACGATCCATGTTGTTCAGGCGCAGCATGTCGAACGGCGTGGTCGTGGAGCCCTTCTCCTCGTAGCCGTGGACGCGGAACGCGTCGTGTCCGGGGCGGTTCCAGATCAGGCGGCGAATCGTGCCGGCATAGGCGTGGAACGCGAAGAGCACGGGCTTCTCGCCGCAGCCAAACAGCTCAGCCCAGCGCTCGTCGCTTATAGCCTGGTCGTTCTCGCAGACGTTCTGAATCTTGAGCAGATCGACCACGTTGACGAACCATACCTTGATGCCCAGCTCGCGCAGCATATCGGTTGCAGCCAGAGCCTCGAGCGTCGGCACGTCGCCACAGGTGGCGACCACGACATCGGCCTCGGTGAGTGAGTCAGCGGTCGATGCCCACTCCCAATTTGCGACGCCCTCGGCGAGCTCGGCCTTTGCCTCGTCGACCGTCTGGAAGGTCGGGGCGGGCTGCTTGCCGCAGAAGATGGCGTTGACGCAGTCGGTGGACTGGTAGACGCGCTCGGCCACGGCGAGAGCCATGTTAGCGTCGGCCGGATAGTAAGCGTTCACGATATGCGTGTCGTTGGCCTTGTTGAGCAGCAGGTCGATAAAGCCGGGATCCTGGTGCGAGAAGCCGTTGTGGTCCTGACGCCAAACATGGCTCGACAGCAAAATGTTGAGGCCGCTGATGGGGGCACGCCACGGAATCTCGCGCTTGGTAGCCTCGAGCCACTTGCAGTGCTGGTTGACCATGGAGTCGACCACATGGACAAAGCTCTCGTAGGAGCTCCACACGCCGGAGCGGCCGGTGAGCACATAGGCCTCGAGGAAGCCCTCGCACTGGTGCTCGGACAGCTGCTCGACAACCTTGCCGGAGCCAGCGAGCAGCTCGTCGTTGGCCTCGTCCTCGTAGAAGCCGGCATCCCACTGCTTCTTGGTCACCTTATAAGCGGCCTGCAGGCGGTTGGACGCGGTCTCGTCGGGACCGAAGATGCGGAAGTCGTCCATGTTCTTGGCCAGAACGTCGGCAGTGTACTCACCAAAGACGCGGGCGGCCTCGGTGGAGCCCCAACCATGGCCCTTCTCGGCGACGGGAATCTCGTGGGCGTGGATATCGGGCAGCTCGAGCTCGCGACGCACCTTGCCGCCGTTCGCGTTGGGGTTGGCGCCAATACGCAGCTCGCCGGTCGGCATAAAGGCCGTTACCTCGGGGCGCACCTGGCCCTCGGGCGTAAAGAGCTCCTCGGGCTTGTAGGAGCGCAGCCACTCGCGCAGCACGCGGAAGTGCTCGTGAGTGTCCTTGGCGCTTGCCAGCGGCACCTGATGGGCGCGCCAGGAGTCCTCGGTCTTCTTGCCGTCGATCTGCTTGGGGCAGGTCCAGCCCTTGGGCGTACGGAACACAATCATGGGGTAGGCCGGGCGGACCACGGTCTCGCCCGCGGCAGCCTGGGCCTGCGCGGTGGCCTTGATGTCACAAATCTCGTCAAAGACCTGCTCAAACAGGGCGGCAAAGCGCTCATGGATGCTTGCGTGGCTCTCGTCGTCAAAGCCGGCGATAAAGAAGTGCGGCCTATAGCCCATACCCTCAAAGAACTTGGTGAGCTCTTCGTCGGACACGCGGGCGAGGATGGTGGGGTTGGCGATCTTGTAGCCGTTGAGGTGCAGGATCGGCAGGACGATACCGTCGGTTGCCGGGTTCACGAGCTTGTTGGACTGCCAAGAAGTCGCGAGCGGGCCGGTCTCGGACTCGCCGTCGCCCACCACGGCCACGGCCAGCAGGCTCGGGTTGTCCATGACGGCACCGTAAGCGTGGCTGAGCGTGTAGCCGAGCTCGCCGCCCTCGTGGATGGAGCCGGGCGTCTCGGGCGCAAAGTGGCTCGGGATGCCGCCGGGATAGGAGAACTGGCGGAAGAACTTCTGCAGGCCGGCCTCGTCATTGGTGATGTCGGGGCGGATCTCGCGGTAAGTACCGTCGAGCAGCGACTGGGCGGTGCCGGCGGGGCCACCGTGACCCGGGCCCATCAAGAAAATGGCGTTCTGGTTGTGATCGGCAATAAGGCGGTTGACGTGGCCGAACAGGAAGTTGATGCCAGGCGTGGTGCCCCAGTGACCAACCAGGCGATGCTTGACGTCCGGACGACCGAAGTCGCGCGCCTCGCCAGTCTTATCGTCGACAAAGTCAGCGCGCATCAGCGGGTTGGAGCGAAGGTAGATCTGACCGACGGACAGGTAGTTCGAAGCGCGCCAATACAGATCGACACCCTCGAGCTCGGAAGCCGGCACCTCGTGCCCCAGCTTTTGCCACGGCGTCCCCAGTGTTTTAGCCATTGTTTATGTCCCTTCGCTGCGCGGTCACCCTCCGATACGGCAACCATTCGTTGGGACTAGTATATTTGCTAAAACGTTTTATCATGGTGAAAAAACGTTTTACCATCTCTATCAAACACACCAATTGGCAAAACGCAACATTCACCTGCGGCATTGCCTGTCACAGATGCTCCACATTCAATCTTCTCGAATTGATAAACATGTTTAGTTGTATTTAGTAAGTTCTAGAACGCTGCCCTTCACAATGAGAGCAGGCTCCAGAACCACTTCTTCGGCACGCCTGCCGCCCTTGCCGGCAAGACGTTTGGACATGCAACCAAAGGCATGCTCGGCAAGCACGCCCGGATCCTGCTCGATCGCGGTCAGCGCCGGCTCAAAGAGAACGTCGGCAGCCGAGTTGTCATAGCTCACCACCGAGATATCGCCCGGGATGCTCTTCCCCATCTCGTGCAAGCGCTTGAGCAAACCGAGGGCGATGTTGTCCGAACTTGCGAACACGGCGGTGGCATCGGTTGCGAGCACCGCCTCCGAGGCCTCGTAGGCACTCGGAATGTAGTACTCGCTCTCGAACTCCAAGCGCGCGTCGATGGGCAGGCCAACCTCGCGCAGCGCGCGTTCATAGCCGGCAAGTCGCTTGCGGCCCGTATTGGAGCGGCGCGCGTTAACCAGGCAGGCGATGCGACGGTGGCCTTGCTCGATTAGATAGCGGGTGGCCATATAGCCGCCCATCTCGTGGTCGAACATCACCTTGTCGCACTCGAGCCCCTCAATGGCACGGTCGACCATTACAGCCGGGATGGGCAGGTGGCTGACTTCTTCGCGAAGCGCACGGTCGTCGGAGAACTCGTCACCTACCACCAGGAAGACGCCATCAACGCCGCGCGTCACCAGCTGGCGCAGCAGCTCCAGATCGTCATCGGCGCTTCCGCCCGAGCTGGTAATAAAAAGCGCGTAGCCGTCCTCGCGGCAGCGCTTTTCCAAGCTGCCGGCGAGCGAGGCGAAAAAGCGGCTCTCGATGTTGGGGACGATAAGGCCCAAGGTGCGCGACTCGCGCATGACCAGGCTGCGCGCGATCTGGTTGGGAACATAGTGATTGCGCGCCGCAACCTCCTTGATGAGTTTGCGGTTTTCTTCCGAGATGCGACAGGGCCGATTATTGAGAACAAGCGAGACCGACGAAGGGGAAAGCCCCACCTCTTGGGCAATCTGCTTGAGGGTGACTTTGTTGGCCATCTCGCTCCTTCCGGGTTTACGCGCAATCTCTTGAAAGTATAGCGACTGCCCCTCTACCTCGATGATAAACACTTTATCAATCCGGTGGACGGCAGTTTTATCGCCGCCAGCGCACCAAATACATCTGGGTGGGGTATATTGCAATCGATTGATGAGAACGACCACCAAAAGGCGGATATTCGTATGCACGAGAACGACTTTTTTAACGAGGACCTGCTGTGCGCGCTCGCTGGCGTTGCCGGCGAGGACAACGTGTTGATGAGCGAGCCCATGCGCGAGCACACCACGTTTAAGATCGGTGGCCCGGCCGATGTCTTTGTCACGCCCGATACCGAGCAGGGCCTCGTCGCCACGCTTGACACCTGCTATCGCTGTGATCTGCCGCTCACCATCGTGGGCAACGGCTCGGACCTGCTCGTCGGAGACAAGGGCATCCGCGGCGTCGTCGTGGCGCTGGGCGAGGGCCTCTCCGACATTACGGTCGACGGCACGCACGTCACGGCGGCAGCCGGCGCCCTGCTTTCCGATGTCGCCGCGGCAGCAGCCGAGGCCGGCCTCACCGGCATGGAGCCCATCTCGGGCATCCCCGGATCGGTCGGCGGCGCCTGCTACATGAACGCCGGTGCCTATGGTGCCTGCATGGCCGATGTGCTGGAGTCTGTGCGTGTCTACAAGCCCGCCCGCATGTTCGACGACGGCACCCGCGGCAGCGGCAACATCATCGAGTTCGATGTCGATGAGCTCAACCTGGGCTATCGCAAGAGCCGCATTGCCGACGACGGCTTCATCGTTCTTTCGGCCACCTTCAATCTCGCCCCGGGCAACGCCGCGATGATCAAGGCCGACATGGACGACTACCGCCAGCGCCGCGAGGACAAGCAGCCGCTCGACATGCCGAGCGCCGGCTCCACCTTCAAGCGCCCCGAGGGCTACTTTGCCGGCAAGCTCATCATGGACGCCGGCCTGCGCGGCCATGCCGTCGGCGGTGCGCAGGTAAGCGAGAAGCACTGCGGCTTCATCGTCAACGCCGACCACGCCACCGCAGCCGACGTCGACGAACTCATCCGCGAAATCCAAGCCAAAGTCAAAGACCAATTCGGAGTAGACCTAGAACCCGAAGTTCACCGAGTAGGCGAATTCCTCTAATAAAAAAGAAGGCCCCGAAAGGGGGCTTCGCCATCTTTATATCAGGCAACCAGTCCGGTGTGTCGCGCTTTGAACCCGAAAGGTCCGGGACTGCGGGCGAGGCATAAGGTTGGTCGCGAGTTCCGCACGCAAAGAAGGCCACTTAATGTGGCCTTCGTCTTGCGCAGGACTGTAGAGCAGGCAACCTTATGCCTCGCCCGCAGTCCCGGACCAACCAGCTTCAAGCCGCAGTTACGACAGCGCAATACCGCCAAGCCAGCCCCAACGCACGCCCGACCCAGTGCCATAGAAGCTAATAAACGAATCAAGCGACTTAGACGTAATGGCGCCCTCGTTGCTCATTACGATGCCGCCGCCAACGTAGATACCCACATGACCGTAGATAAGGCCCGGAGCACCCGTGCCGCTGTGCGAGGAATCGGCCACGATCATGCCCACCTGCAGCGCCGAGCGGTCGGAGCTATAGCACCAGGCGTTGAACATGTCACACGCGTTGCCGCCAAAATAGCCCACGCCGGCATTGCGGAAGACATTGGTAACCCACGCCGCGCACCAGTTCTGACCCGGCGAAGGCGTGGAGTAGCACGCGTTGACGACGGCCTGCTGCTTGCCCGAGCCGGCATTCTGCTGCGGAGTTCCGGGCGCATACGATCCACCGCCCGAGCTCGAACCACCCGAGTAGGAATTGTTCTTGTTCGCGGCGGCCGCGGCAGCGGCGGCCTTCCTAGCGGCCTCCTCGGCCTGGGCGGCAGCGAGAATCTCGGAATCGCGCTGAGCCATGAGCTCCTTGACGTCGTCGGAAAGACCGTTCAGCACGGTCTGGACTTCTTGCTGCTTGGCCTGCATATCCTGCATCTGAGCCGTCTGCTGGTCCTTGAGTTTCTCCAGGTTGGCCTTTTGTGCTTCGAGCTCGGTCTTCTGCGCGTCGAGCTCAGCCTGAATCGTCTGGATATCCTCGATGGCATCGCGGTCGCTCTTGTTGATCTTCTCAACGTAATGCGCGTTGGCGACGAGTTCCTCAAACGAGCCAGAGGCCAGCAGCAGCGACAGGATGTTCGTACCGCCGGACTTGTAGCTGGCGGCCACGCGATCGGAAAGGTCGTTGCGCTTCTTCTTGAGCTCGGCCTTCTTTTCATCGATCTGGGCCTGCGTGTCGTCAATCTTGCCCTGGACATTCTCGATGTCGTTGAGGGTCTGGGCATTCTTGTTGGCGAGCGCCGCGTACTCATTGGCAATGCTGTCGAGCTGAGCCTGGACCTCGTCGAGCTGGGCCTGGGCGGCATTCAGTTTGTCGGTGGTTTCTTGACTGGCCTCAGCCGCATGGGCGCGGGCGGGCAGGCCAAAAAGAACAGCCGCAGAAGCGGCGCCGAAAAGAGCCTTAAGGGCAGTGCGGCGCGAAAGCTCCTGCGTAAAGATGGAATCGTTGTTTGGTGACATATGTACTCCGTTACATGCTTATTTATATGTCGCTCAACTCAAACATATTAACGCACATCGCGCTTGTCCCAACTATTTCCACGAACGGCTGGAAAAGCATGGTCAGCGGCTCGCAAATACGTCCCACACCAAAGGTAAGGATTATGCAAATAACACCCTATGAGTACGTTAACATCAATCCTCTGGTTTTCCTGCCCCGCGTGTTTTGGGCGCCCCCAGCTGCGCTATACTCCCCTCAAGAAGTGTTCCTGATTCGATAGGAGACTACATGTCCAAAGCACTCGACCCCAAAGACACCTGCGTCCTCGTTACCGGCGGCGCCGGCTTTATCGGCTCGCACACCGTCGTTCAGCTGCTCGAGGGTGGCTACCAGGTTGTCGTCGTCGATGACCTCTCCAACTCCAGCGCCGTTGCCATCGACCGCGTCAAGACCATCGTGGGCGACGAGGCCGCCAAGAACCTCACCTTCTACGAGGCCAACGTGCTCGACCGCGATGCGATGAACAAGATCTTCGATACCCACCAGATCGACCGCGTCATCCACTTCGCCGGCTTTAAGGCCGTTGGCGAGTCGGTGAGCAAGCCCGTCGAGTACTACCACAACAATATCGAGAACACCCTGGTGCTCATCGATGTCATGCGCAACCACGGCTGTAAGTCCATCATCTTCTCGAGCTCTTCGACCGTCTACGGCGATCCGGACAATCCGCCCGTCACCGAGGAAGACCCCAAGAAGCCCGCGACCAACCCCTATGGTTGGACCAAGTGGATGATTGAGCAGATCCTCATGGACGTCCACACCGCCGACCCCGAGTGGGACGTCGTGCTGCTCCGTTATTTCAATCCCATCGGTGCCCATCCGTCGGGCCTGATCGGCGAGGACCCCAAGGGCATCCCCAACAACCTGGTGCCCTACGTCGCCCAGGTCGCCGTCGGTAAGCTCGAGGCCGTTCAGGTCTTTGGCAACGACTACCCCACCCCCGACGGCACCGGCGTGCGCGACTACATCCACGTGTGCGACCTGGCATCCGGTCACGTTGCCGCCCTCAACTGGATGAACGGCAAGACCGGCGTCGAGATCTTTAACCTGGGCACCGGCACCGGCACCTCGGTACTCGAGGTCGTCGCCGCCTTCTCCAAGGCCTGCGGCAAGGAGCTGCCCTACGTGATTCGCGAGCGCCGTGCCGGCGATATCGCCGCCAACTGGTGCGATGCCTCCAAGGCCGAACGCATGATGGGCTGGAAGGCCCAGTACGACATCGCGGACATGTGCCGCGACAGCTGGAATTGGCAGAGCCATAACCCCAACGGCTTCGCCGACGCCGAGTAGCCACTCCCCCGTGCTAGGTTTTGTGGCATGCCTCAAAACCTAGCACGCGACATGCTCGGCACATGCCGCTTCCTGCATGGGTAGATTTCTAGACATGTCCCAAAAATCTACTGGCCCCGGCCTCCAATGTGAGGTCGGGGCTTTTTAGGAACTCGTTCTCGAGCTCGAGCTCGCGCATGCACTTGCGGCCGCCGCGACCGGGTGGTTGGTCAGCTCCTTCTTCCTGACCGTCACCCATCTTCCCAGGGTCTTCTCGTTGATGCCGAGGTCGGCTGCCACTTGGGCGATGGGCTTCCCCGACGCGGCGGCGAAGTCTGCGGCCTCGGCGCGGTACCCCGCTGTGTAGGAGGGCCCGTCTGCCATGACTGACACTCCTTTCTTTTTGGCGCTGAAACGATTATCGCCGCTCAACGCCATTCCTCTAAGTCAAGTGTCCTTGAATACGATACAGTTCAAATGGACGAGGAGAATCTGGCGCTCCTCTCGATGAGCCCGGAGAGGTCCCTGGTCGTCACCTTCCCCCGCGCGAACGCGAAGCGGACGGCGGCGAGCCATGTCCTCACCGCGCGTTCCATTTAGGGAGTCCTCGAGAAGTCGATCTCTCTGTGCGATAATCGAGCTATTGAGTCTCGCGAGTTTAGAGCTGGTGATATGCATTGAAAATCAAGATGAAAAACATCGGCAGGGTCGCTGAGGCCGATATCGAGATTAATGGTATTGCCGTGATCGCCGGGGAGAACGGGACGGGGAAAAGCACGGTTGGAAAAGCGCTTTATGCGGCCTTCAACAGCATGTCCGATTCGGAGAACAAAATCGACCGCATGAGGCGCAATAGTGTTGAGCGCGCCATCAGGAAGGCATATGTGGGAAGCCCTCTCGACTCCACGTCTCGCCACAGGCGAACTGCTGGAAGAATGAATAGTTTCATCGACAGGGTTTTTTCGGGCGAGTGCACGAGGGACGAGCTTATTGATGAGATAAAGGAGTATTACGGGGAGGAGATCTCCCGTGAGATCGAATCCGATTTCACGAATGGCGTAGCAGGAGTTGCCGATCAGATTATCGAGATCATGGATATCTCCGATGATGAGGTATTTCGTGCGATTGCGACAAACAGGTTCCGAAGCGAGTTCAACGGCCAGATCAATTCGGTTTTCGGCGAAGAGCCCGGGAAGGTCGAACTCCAGATAAAGGACGCATCTACGGTTTTCTCGGTTGCAAGTGACGAGGTGGCGGAGGTGCACGATAGGAGGGTTTTGCGATTCAGGGCGCATTATCTGGACGACCCGTTCCTGATCGATTCTCTCGGAGGACCCTACGGCCCCGCTTTTCGGTTCAAGCCCCTCCTTGGACACCAGGAGGAGCTGCGGCAAGATTTGATTCAGGCGACCATCCGTAACGATGACAGCGAGTCCTCGCTGTTCGAAGAGATCGCGAAGGAGCGACACCTGAAGGTTCTCATGGACAAGGTTTCCTCCTTATGTCCGGGGCATTTCGAGAGGAGCGAAAGTCGCGGTCACCTTACGTATCTCGAAGAGGGCTTCGCTCGGGGGTTGGAGCCTGGGAACCTTTCTGCTGGCTTGAAGACGTTCGCCATCATGAAGGTGCTCTTGAAGTCCGGCGCGCTAGATGCCGGAGGGACTATTATCCTCGATGAACCCGAGATTCATCTTCATCCTGCATGGCAGCTGGCCTTCGCCGAGATAATCGTGCTGCTCCAGAAAGAGCTCGGGATGCACGTCTTAATGAGCACCCATAGTCCATATTTCCTGAATGCGATCGAAGTGTATTCTAAGAAGCACGCTGTTGATGGATTGTGCTCATATTATCTTGCGGAGACCTGCACTGATGGACGCTCTCGCTTTGCCGATATAACCGGCTCGACTGAGGTCGCCTACGAGAAGCTGGCGGCTCCTTTTGATACGCTTGAGAGGGAGGAGTACGGCCTTGAGTAGCGACCTGTGCGCCTCCTGCCCTCATCCGAACTCTCCCGCGGTGCCAGATGGCAGCGATGGTTGCTCCCGTTGCAGGACCTGTATCCTAAGGGACTGCACGTCGACCATCTCCAAAACATCCAGAGACGGGAGCGTCTCTCTTGTGGATGACGATTTGCCTGTTGTCAATTTTGACTCTGTTAAAGAATGCTACTGCAAGAAGGTCAATAGGTGGATGCAACTCCCGCGCTCCGCCGATGCGCTGTATTGCGATCGGGAAACGTTATATCTAGTCGAATTTAAAAACGGCAGTCTGAAGGAGACGCTGGGGAAGAGGCTCAATCCCAAGGATGACGAAGAGCTTGGTATCAATCTTGGCCAAAGGGACGCCCTCATCGAGAAGTGCAAGGACAGCGTTTTGATCTGCTCGGACCTGTGGGGAAAGAGGACGAGATGGTTTCGCGAGCACTGCGTCTTTGTTTTGGTATACAACGAGGACAAGAACAAGACCGCGTTGAAGCGGGTTGCCAGCTCGATTAGGAAAAAAGCGCGTTTTGGGCTTCCTGACAAATTGAAAGGTTTTTGCGTGAAGGATGTCTTGACGCTAACCGAAAAGGAGTTTTCGACATCGCTCCTTTCAACTTGGCGAGACGCAGAAGAAATCGCGGAGGTCGACGCGTAGGAGACCGAAAAGCATCCGGTGGCTATTTGCTCCCGATATCGATCGTTCGTCTGCAGTCGGTTTTCTTTCCGCTGCGCCCGCCAGTTTGCGATGAGTCGCGCACCGTGTGAAGCTCAACACGGATGAAATACAAATATAATCCCCCCTTGCACTGTGTTGATAAATATTGCTCGTCGAACTCATCTGAACTGGGCTTTCTTGCATAGAACTGCCTGAACCTGAGCGTTTTCGGGTATCGCATTGCCCGATCGAGCACCATCGCGACCTTCTCAAGCTTGTCCTCGGGCGGACTCATAGCCACAGCCCCGCATGCCGTCCCGGTTGGAGCCGGGATGAGCCCTCAGGAAGCACTGCATGAAGTAGCGCATCCGGTTCACGGGCCCCAGCGGGTTCTGGCCGTCGGGAACGCCCTTGAGCAGCTTCGCGTTGTAGTGCTGGCTCTTCAGTGACAGATTGTTGACGGGAGCCGTGTGGCGCCCGGCTCCATGTCGTGGATGAGCGCGGAGCCGGGCGCCACACGGCTCCCGAACGTCGCCAAGGTCTTCGCCCTGCTTGTCTTGCCAAGGCCCTCCCGGATGAAGATTGAATTGCCTGGCTCATCGCAGCCGAGCGCGACACGGCCTCTACCCGAGACCATCATCTCTACACATAGCCCATCATTCGACAAGAACGCGCAGTTTGTCCTGCATAGGCGCATGGTGTCCCCCTCCGCCGCAAGAGGTGAGCAAAAGAGAGGCTCCCCTCGCCACTACCGGACAAAGGGACCTCTCTGGGGAAACACGCTATAAAACCTTCTTGCCGGGCGGTCGAGTACAGCACCGACGGCGTACCCGTGGAGACCTACCCAGAGCCCACGCCATTTCAAGTTTCTTGGTCTTCAACGCCACAATCCGATAATCATCCAGCCGTCGAAATGACCTCGTCACAGGCGGCAAGCATCTCCTCGTCATGAGTGACAACGATTACAATATGGTCTCTCTTAATTTCATGAAGCAATTTGATCAGCGCGCCTCGACTCTTCGCATCAAGTGCTGAGGTCGGTTCATCAAAAAGCATAACGTCCGGCGATTTCAACAGCTGTCTCACAATTGCAATCTTTTGCTTCTCGCCGCCGGACACCCCTCCTTTCCCGCCGTCAAGCATCGCCGTTGCCCCGTTCTCCACAGAAGCAACCATTTCGTCTAGCCCCAATATGACAAGCATCCGATTCAGCTTATCCATCTCGTAATCATCAGAAAGCAGCGTAAGATTATCGAGAATCGTCCCCTCAACGATAGGGGGTTCTTGCTCCGTAATGCTGACTCGACACCGCCGCAATGCATATCGATCGATGCAACGCTGTGACACCCCGTTGTAGCGAACGGCCCCTTCTGTGTCATCTGGATATAGCCCCAATATCACTGACAGCAGCGAGCTCTTCCCCGAACCATTCGGCCCCGAGATTCCATATAGCCGACCCCTGGAAAACGCGAGCCCCTCAATGCTTAACGCGACCCTTTCCGCCCCTGGATAACGTAGCTTGATGTTCTCTAGACGGATTTCCTCAATCGGACCAAGCGCCAATTTGCCATTCGCTTCCACCGGGACATCCCAAATTCTTTTCAGCCGCTCATAGCATACGCGATTAGTCTGGTAATCCCTTCCCCAGCCCAACAAATACTGTACCGCTGAGCTTAAGTTCGAATAATATCCAACAGCAGTCACGAGAAAACCAGGCAACAGTCTCCCGCCCATCACTTCAACCGCGCCCACAGCAAGAAGACATCCTTGAGCGGCGGAAGCGACCAACGCGTTGCCAAAGGTAAATCTAGACCCTACTTCCTGATTTGCTCTCATCGTTGGATAGAGCCCATTAAAAGCTTCGACCAGTACAGCGCGGGACCTATCGAACAAAGCATGTTTGCGGATGAAATCAACTTTCTCCAACTGATCTTGTAGACAGGAAAAAAACCTCGCGCTCTGCTCTTGTACGTCAAAACTTCTCTCAAACAGCCTTGCGCGTGAAACCGCATAAAAAGCGGCACTCGCTGCCGCAAGAACAAGGCAGACCACACTCAACTTGATATTCAGGCTACCGAGAACAAACAGGGCGGACAAAAGGGTGATAACGTTGCTTGAAACCCCCACAACCGAGTTGATTACGAAGATGACAAGGTCATTAGCGTCGTGATTGATTTGCTGGTTATAATACGACGCGTTGAAGCCCTCGAAGAATGCCTGGGGAAGGTGCTTCACGTGCTCAAGCGTATCCGCATTTAAGCCGAACCCCGCATGCGACTGAAGGTTGATGTACAGCATCTCTGAGCAATACACTAGTCCCGCTCGAACCGCTTGGACCGCAACCAAAATAAGGCAACAAACGAGAACGGCGGCAAGATCGGCGCTGGCCGGCATCGCCAATCGGTTTACCACTATGCCGGTAAGAAAGGGACCCGCAAGCGCAAGCAGCCCGACCAAAACTGTTACGACAAGATAGGCGTAGAATCGACCGCCCAGTATATATTTTCTACAGAGATTAAGCATCAGCCTCATTTTGCCCCGCACCCCGTTTTGCCGTATTCATCATCTGGGAGAGCAGCATTTTTTGCTCGGCATCATACCGGAAGGAAACGCAACGTTTCCCCTCACCGTTTAAGGCGTGGTTGGGGCACCCTCCCATGCACATGGGAAAAGCAAAGCACTCTTGGCATTCCGGGTCATCCGGCTCATATGCCATCCAGTTAATCATGTTCTTGCTCAACATTGGCGGCTCGAAAATAGTTCCGACCCTCCGCTCCTTCATTCCAATGTCATCCCAGCACTTATACAAATCTCCGACGGGATCAACCACGTACGAGTTGATTCCAACGGCGCAACATATCCCGAAATTCGTCCCACCAAAAGGTTGAACTTTGAAGCCCCGCGCAATTGCCCTTTTATAAAACTCAGTCTCCTCATACGAGAACTCTTTTACAGTAAAGCAGTGGCTGTCGTTCGCACATACCTGATTGATATCGTCAACAGGGGCTAAATAGAAGTGAACCTTATTCATCAGGCCATTTAGCTCGAGATAATCCAATAGCTCTTGAGCGGCCTCGATGTTGGTCTTGTCGACGTTGCTCCTTATCGAAATATCGATGATGTCGGCACACTCTTTGACGTTCTTGAGAATACGTTCGTATGTAGGGCTTCCGTCGTGAAGAATCCTTCTCGAATCGTGATCCGACTTCGATCCATCTATAGTCACTTGCGCGCTCGTCACACCACATGCCGCGAGCCTCCTTGCAACATCAGGCGTCAGCAGATAGCCATTTGTCACTATCGATGCGGAATATTCACACGTTGGCCCCACGACATCTTTCAGATCCGACGTAATCCGTTCGATCATCTTCATTCCGAGCAGAGGCTCGCCGCCGTACCATCCAACTGAGAGACTTGCGATACCAGGATAGTAATCTTTCACGAACTTGGAGAGCTGTGTCAAAACCTCCTCGCCCATCGTCGTGTACGCCTGTCCCTTTTCATAGCAGTAGGGACAGCAAAAGTTGCAAGCCATCGTTGGCGCAATGGTAAGGGACAGAGCAGTATTCGCAAAGCGCGCGGCGCGACTTTGCAACCTGATCTCCCCAAGCTCGTCCCTCTCCTCATTGACTAGGATGCCTCCCCTTATCAGCTCCGCGACAAGATCATCGGCATCCCGAACGTCCCCTTCTTGAATCCTTTTGAATTTCTGCGCGTATTCCGGATTTAACGACAGGATGCCGCCGGTTCGCGCATTCATGATAAGAAGACTTCCGTTATGTTCATGCACCACATTAAATTGCGACAGTTTCACTTCGCACCATCTCCATTTCCAACCAAATCCATATCGACCCTCAGACGCTGCGCATACGCCAGCGCACTACCTTCTTCGATAAAAACTGCACGAAAGCAGCAATAGACATGCGAGCGACACGATGACCGCATGGCCGCATGCAGCCATCAGGACCGTCCCGCCGGCAGCCCCGCACGCCCTCATCCAATAAGCCATGTGAACCGGGGGTAAAACGGTTGGGAAACTCATCGCGATAACAAGGCCCGCGAACGTTGCGACCAGCAAGGCTCCCGACACAAGAGATCTGATCCTGAACACCTCATATGCAACCGCAACCATCAGCGTATAAGCGGCGTCTATAACGATATTCGACAGGAGTGCCGAGGTCACATTACCAACCGTAAGGCTGTCTAGACCGCTTCCGGAGCACACGGCAAAGACCGCAGCGACACCGAGAGTAAACACGATGTAGGGGCACAGCGTATACACTTCGCAAGCCAATGTCTTTGCCGCAAACAGCTGCCAGCTGCGGAAGCCCCGAGCAATCGAAACTCCCCTTGCCGACACGCTCGTCGCATCACCGAATAGCGTCCCCGCCACAACAACAGAGACGATTGGGAAGAACACCGTATGCGCCATGGAGACGACACTTAGCCAGGAAGAGATACCCGTTGGCCCAACCCCTATCGAGAAAAGATAGCCCGGATCGGCGGAAAAGCCAAAGAACTGGCCCTCTCCCCCTGCGGAGACCCATGCGCCGGACCCGGCAAACACATAAATCCCCGCGATGCCCAAATACATCAGCGCTATTATCACGGCGAGTTTCATTCTCCTTGCGCGGAACAGTTCCGCCCTGACCGACATCCCAAGATTCATCGAACCGCCGTCCTTACAAATAGCGAGACGAGCGCAACTCCAACCGACACAAGCACAGTGCCGCCCGCATACAGCAAAACCTGAATTACACCAACATTCTGCATACTCAGGGAACACAGGTTCATCAGGTAATACACGGGCGAGAGCATGAGCAGCAAGCTGGGCTGACCGCTTCCGTATGTACTTGGGAACCACACCATCACAAATGTCGAAACCGCTATTGCAACGACGCTGCTCGCCACCACACTCCTCGTGAGCAAATACAGGGCGAAGGTAGCGGCGTACATCGAAATGAGCAGCAGCGCGATCATCAGCGCAATCGATACAAATTGGGCAAACCCTGAGCACGAGGCCCCAACGTCCCATTGGGCCATCTTGGTTAAATACAGCGCAGTCGTAGAAAGAAGATACACGGCACCGACCAGAGTGCAGTTCACCAACAGCTTCGTGATCACAATCGCCGCCTGCGACACCCCTCGCGATCTCGATACGGCGTAAGCCACGGATTCAAAGTCTCTCGACGTAGCGTAAACCGCGTAGAGAATCGTCACCGGAATCCAGACCACTGTAGACGCAAAAGACGTCCGGGCAACAGAGCCCAAAACGTCCCCTGCATCCACTAGGTTTCCAATAAAACCTATAGCCCCTCCAAGCGTATACGGGTCATCACCGGCGACCATGATCAGCACCTCAGACGAAGTCGCAGCCGCAACCACATACAGCACAGCCGCAAGCGCAATCATCAGAGCGGTCGCCGGGTGCCTGGCGAGCAACCATACCTCGCTCCGAAAAGCTGAGATGAACTCGCGTTTCATCACAGCTCGCTCTCTCGACCGATGAGCTCCGAATAAAACTCCTCAAGGCTCTTCCTATGAGAATACGCCTCCGCAACCCTCACACCTGCGGTCGAGAGCGCTTCGATTGCAATGCCCCGCCCTTCCTTTTTCTCCTCATAGCGCATAAGGACGCTGCCGTCCGGCAGAAAAGAATGTGAGGTCTCATCTCCGAGAACCGATCTCGTTCGCTCCAGATCGTCCACATGCAACACGAAACCACCGCGGCATGACTTTTCCAGCTGAGGTGCGGTCATCCTTCGAATGAGGCGACCATGACTTATGAAGAGGTAATCAGTTGCCAGCTTGTGCATCTCCTCAAGATTGTGGCTGGATACGAGAATCGTTTTACCTTGATCTTTGTTAAGATGCGTAAGGATTTTTCTTACTTCGACTATCCCCATCGGATCCAGGCCGTTTGTCGGCTCGTCCAGGATCA
This sequence comes from Collinsella sp. AF31-11, assembly GCF_003475605.1. Taxonomy (NCBI): domain Bacteria; kingdom Bacillati; phylum Actinomycetota; class Coriobacteriia; order Coriobacteriales; family Coriobacteriaceae; genus Collinsella; species Collinsella sp. AF31-11. The sequence continues at coordinate 23,883 of NZ_QRQS01000016.1, read as the reverse complement.
ACAGCTCCGGATCGCCCAGCAACGCTATGGCCAGATCGAGACGCCTCCTCATTCCCATTGAGAAGTTCTTCACTTTCTTCCCGCCGGCCTCCCCCAAACCGACGGTTGATAACACACCGTCGATGGAACGATCGGTGGGAAGCCCCCACTCAATACAGCGAACGACCAAGTTGTCTCGCGCGGTCAGATTAGGATACGAAGCATTGAGGTCGGGCATATAACCCAGCCTTTCCCTGCAGCTCCGTATTTCACGTCTCCCGGTTTGCCCAAACATCGAGATCGTTCCTGACGATGGCTCCGAAAGCCCCGTGATCAATCGAATTAACGTGCTCTTGCCGGCACCATTCTCCCCAATGAGTGCACACAGCTCGCCTTCCATTAAAGAGAACGAGACTGATTTAACCGCTTCAAACCCGCCATATCTCTTGGATATGGCACGCAATTCAACTGGGACTTCCCGCATGGACGACATCCTCCCCGTCAATAAAAAGGGACGACATGGCAATTGTGCGGGGTTATAGGTAACGTCGGTTCGCCCCCCATATTGCAATGCCACATCGCCCCTCAGGCGCTGCTGGCCAAAATATCTTTGAACAGTCTGTGCACGCCGTACGGCGTGCACTATCCGCTAAAAGCGGATAGTGCACTCCTGTGAAGAACACTTGGTGCTGCAGCTGCCGTGCGCGTAAAAGAAGCAATTGCTGCACATGGGCTCAGCCCCGGCTGACGGCTCGGTAATCCATTCCATTTCATTCCCCTCCTTTCGCGGTAGAAAGCCAGTTCATCTCTGCCCCCTAGAAACGGTGTTAGTGTCGGAAAAATTTAGCCAAATATAGTCGGCCGAGATTGACCAATCCCGGCCGACCCATTTTGGCCAACACGCCCGCATCTATGACTTTCCTATCGCATTCCTACATCCCCTCGGGCTGGATCCCCCTCACCTTCACCGCCTGGGGGACGGCCTCCACCGAGTACGTGTCGAGCCCC
>NZ_QRQS01000016.1:0-22886 GCF_003475605.1 Collinsella sp. AF31-11 | reverse complement strand
GGGGACGGCCTCCACCGAGTACGTGTCGAGCCCCCTGCCGCGGTAGCTCGGGCCCCGCATCACGAACACCGACGCCTTGTCGAGCAGCCTGTCGAGGGCGGCGTGTTGGCGCCACCAGCGTAGTGGCGGCGGGGAGGCACGGTGGCCATTATTCGGTGACCGGGATTGGTCAAAATCGGTTGACTATTAGCGGCTAAAATCGCCCGGCGCTAACAACGGAACGTGCAGGACTGATTGGGGCACCTCTTCGTGCATCCCCCGTGCGCGTAGAAGAAGCAGTTGCCGCACGCGGGTGCAACGCCTTCCTCCGGCTCGTTAATCCAATCCATCTCTCCCTCCTTTCCTTGCATACCGAATTGATAATGTTATTCTAATTCGATATGTATCATATTTCAATATAAGCTTATTTATATATTACACAAGGTAAGCACCCCCCTGCATCCAGCACAGGAAATGACTCTCTCGTTCCCCAGTGACGCGGCGAGAAATACAGGCCACTGCAGGACGTTGAATGAACAGCCCGTGAAAACCGTTGTTTTCACGGGCTGCACCTGCTCAATACTTTTTTATTCTCCAGCCTCAGTCGTCTCTAAGATCGACCACGTAAACATGATCTGACTCCAGGACCGGGTCATCACCCGTCGCGGTCGCCCTGCTCAGCGCGTTGCGGGCGCGCCGCGTCGCCAGTTCCTCAAGTTCTCTTTCGTTGACGCGCTTAATAAGATCGCCAGGCTGGCAATCAAGCTCTACGCAAATATCCAGCAATGTCTTTAACCTAATTGCCTTCACCTTGCCATTTCGTATTTTTGAGATACTTGCCGGTGTGTGCCCGGTCGCCCGAATGATATCCGTACTCGTCTTTCCGCGTCGAAGCAATAAGCTTTCAAGCTCAATAATCAGATAGTCCATGCCGCCCCTCACACCAAATCCTCGGTCTGGTCTTGAAGCAGAGCTCCGTAGCGCCATATCGCAGAAATCGAGAAGCAGCAAACGGCCCCCAGCACAGCACCAATATCTATGGGCAGGGCCAGGTTTTCAAACATCGAATAGGCGTTCCCCAGCAAGTCGAAGGGGCCAATCACTATCGAAAGAAACCCCGGAGAAAACAAGAGGTCACCTATTGCCGCTGCAACAAACAGCCACCCGATAATCGAGATTCTTCGAGCATGCGAAAGGGTAAAGGGCGATTCGCCATGAGCCATGTCCATGCTGATTCCCCGCAGGGTCCATGTGGCCCCTCCGGAAATCAGAAGATACATCAAAGGAACCACTACGGAAACCGTCTTTGATGGATCATATAGGTTTCCTTGAGCAGCCATAAGCCCAATGGAAATAACCACCACCACCGAACAGCAACACACCGCTATAAACAGCGCCGTAAACAGAATCCCAAGCCTTCTTCCGAGAGTCATCATCTTCTGGATGGACTTATCGATCTTCTGGGCGCTATTCACCACAGCTCCTCCTAAAGCAATCAGAGGTCTTCTTACTTACTGTTTTTCCTACATTGTAACGAACTCGATAAGAAGAGGGTCGCTTCACGCCGCGCAATCCCGAACTCCAAGCGTTTCTCATCAGCATTGCCCATCTTTCGAGTCGAAATTCAAATCCAGTTTCTTATCGCATGCTGAAATCAACCCGAACTGGATGTGACTGGAAAACAGCGCGCTGCGTCGGTCGCGCTTTCCCGAGCGACTCTGGCACAACAGACGATATGAGTTGAACATTGGGGCCTCTCCCCTTGCAGCTCTCTCGTGGGTCGGGCGACAATGGTCGTACCATCAACCGCGGCCGCGCGCTGCGGGCCCTCGGCCTCGGCTGCGTCGTCGGGGCGGTCCCGAAGATGCACCGGCCCGCGGCCGACCGCGGCCGCAAGAACGACCGCCGCGACGCCGAGTGGCTGGCACGCATGCTGGCGCGCCGCAACGTCGTCGAGGTGTGGGTCCCCGACGAGCGCCCTCGAGGACGCGCGCGACGACCTGCAACACGCCAAGCAGCGGATGTCGAAGTTCCTGCTGCGCCACGGCCTCGTCTTCGACGAGACGACGCCGGCCGGCAGGCGCAGGGGCGCCTGGACGGGGGCCTACTGGGACTGGACGGAGTCCCTCTCCTTCGACGAGCCCGACGACGCCGCGGCCTACGAGCACTACATGGACGGAAATGACCTGGTAGAGAACCCTCGCACCGTCTACGTCGCAGGGGACGTAGACGAACTCGTCGAGCACGAGCAGCCTCGCGGGCGACACGTCGTTCAACAGTTTCGACAGCGTTCCCTTGCGCTTCGCGTTGCCGAGCTCGAGAACCAGCTGCGCGGTCTGCCAGAACCTGACCGACATGTCCGCGGCGACCGCGCGCATCGTGAGGGCGACTGCCATGCGCGTCTTGCCGCGCCTGGACTTACCGAAGAAGACGAGGTCTTCGCGCGATTGTTTGTGTCAACGGCCAACTGAATGTGAACCCTTCTTGCATTGTTGCAACCTGGCTGGCAGCCGGTCTTTAATGACGACGACCATTGTCGCCCGACCCACAAAAGAGCCGCAAGGGGAGGAGCTCCCAATGTTCAACTCATATCGTCTATGGCGCACTACCATTCACCGAAAGTCGGCAACTTTTTCATTCTCTCTATACATGTTTAAACAACATGTTCTACAATAGGGACAATAGCAATGGAAACTCGGGACGAGCCGTCTATCCATCTACGGCGCAGCCCCTTATTCAAAAGGACGGTGAGTGCATCCATGGAGCGTGCAAGCGGCGTTCTGATGCCCGTTTCGTCATTGCCCGGACCTTACGGTATCGGCGGCTTTGGCTGGAACGCCTATGACTTTGTCGATTTCCTCGCCTCGTGCAAACAACATTACTGGCAGATTCTCCCCCTTACGACAACGAGCTATGGCGACTCGCCCTATCAGTCGTTCTCGGCCCGTGCGGGCAACCCCAATTTCATCGACTTTGCCGAGCTTATCGAGGCCGGCTATCTGGAGCAGTGCGATATCGACGGCGTGTACCTGGGCTCCGACCCCAGCAATGTCGACTATGGTGCCATCTTTGGTGGCCGTCGTCAGATTCTCGACCGCGCCGCCGAGCGCTTTGCCGCCGACAAGCCGGCCGACTTCGACGACTTTGTCCAAGCAAACGAAGACTGGCTCATCCCCTACTGCGAGTTCATGACCGTCAAGGAGGAGTGCGGTCTCAAGGCCTTTTGGGAGTGGCCCGCAGAGCTCCGTACCCGCGGCGAGGCTTCTGCCAAGGTCTGCGCCGCCCATCCCGCGCGCATGCTCTACCACCAGATGACGCAGTACTTCTTCAATCGTCAGTGGAGCCGCCTCAAGGCCTATGCCAACGAGCGCGATATCCTCATCATCGGCGACCTGCCCATCTATGTCTCGCGCGACTCCGTCGAGATGTGGGCCACGCCCGAGCTCTTTAAGATCGACGCCGCCGGTAATCCTGTGAGTGTCGCCGGCACGCCGCCCGACCAGTTCTCGGCCACCGGCCAGTACTGGGGCAATCCCATCTACGACTGGGACGCCATGGAAGCCGACGGTTTCTCCTGGTGGGAGGGCCGTATCCGCGCCGCCCTCGACATGTACGATGTCATCCGCCTGGATCACTTCCGCGGCTTCGAGGCCTATTGGGAGGTGCCGTTCTCCTCACCCGATTCGTCCTACGGTTCGTGGACGCAGGGCCCCGGCCTCAAGTTCTTCAAGACGCTCGAGGAAAAGCTCGGCACGCTGCCCATCATCGCCGAAGACCTGGGCTTCCTCACCCCCGGCGTCATCGACATGCGCGACAACTCGGGCTTCCCCGGCATGAAGATCTTGCAGTTCGCCTTTGAGGGCACCAACTCGTACTACCTGCCGCACAACTACATTGCCAACACCGTCGCCTATGTGGGCACACACGACAACGAGACGGCGCGCGGTTGGTTTGAGGGAACGGCCACCCCGCGTCAGCGCGAGCAGGCGGCCCTGTACACCCACCAGCAGGCAGGCGAGCCCATGGCCGATGCACTCAACCGCGCCATCGCCGCCAGCGTAAGCGATACCTGCATCTACACCATGCAGGACCTGCTCAACCTGGGCAACGAGGCGCGCATCAACACTCCCGCCACCATGGGCGGCAACTGGACCTGGCGCATGCTCGATGGCGCCATCACCCGCGAGCTCGAGCACAAGCTCACCGGCTGGACCGAGACCTACTTCCGCATCCCGTCGGAAGACGAAATTGAGCTTCCCCAATAGGAGCCACCGCGCCCGACCCCACCCCATCGTGCGGACGCGTCCGTTTTCCCCGCGCGAGGCCACTCCAATCCCTCGCGCGGGCTTCTTTTGAATTTCTGACATGTAATCAACCCATCACAGGAGGAAACATGCCCCGTATCAATCTTGCGGATCTTGCCGAGCAGTCCTTTGGCACCTCGCTCGAGCAGCTCGATGACCGTCGTATTTATAAGCTGCTGGCCAAGCTCGTGCAGGAGCGCTCTGCCGCCTGTCCTCTCAACAACGGCAAGAAAAAGCTCTACTACATCTCTGCCGAGTTTTTGATCGGCAAGCTGCTCATCAACAATATGATCGACCTTGGCATCTATGACGAGGTTAAGGACCAGCTCACCGCCGCGGGCCACGACCTCAACAAGATCGAGGAGTTCGAGGTCGAACCGTCGCTCGGCAACGGCGGCCTGGGCCGTCTGGCCGCATGCTTCCTGGATTCCATCGCCACGCTGGGCTTGACCGGCGATGGCGTGGGCCTCAACTACCATTACGGCCTGTTCCGCCAGCGCTTTGTCGACAACCAGCAGAAGGCCGTCCCCGACGAGTGGCTCGGTGAGCAGGACATCCTAGTCGACGACGACCGCTCCTACACCGTCGAGTTCGGTGATTTTGCCGTTACTTCCAAGCTCGTCAACATCGATGTACCCGGTTATGGCCAGCCCACCAAGAACCGCCTACGCCTGTTCGACCTGGCAAGTGTCGACGACGGCCTGGTCCCCGGCAGCTCCATCGACTTCGACAAGACCGAGATCGCCAAGAACCTCACCTTGTTCCTCTATCCGGATGATTCCGACGAGCAGGGCCGCCTGCTTCGCATCTACCAGGAATACTTCATGGTGAGCAACGCCGCCCAGCTCCTGATCGACGAGGCCATCGAGCGCGGCAGCAACTTGCACGACCTGGCCGACTACGCCGTAGTCCAGATCAATGACACGCACCCCACCATGGTCATTCCCGAGCTCATTCGCCTGCTCACCACCGAGCACGACATCGAGTTTGACGAGGCCGTGACCATCGTACGGTCCATGGTCGCCTACACTAACCACACGATTCTTGCCGAGGCCCTCGAGAAGTGGCCGCTCGCCAGCCTGCAAAAGGTCTCCCCTGCCATCGCCGACATTATCGTCAAGCTCGATGAGATCGCCAAGGCCGAGCACGACGACCCACGCGTCGCCATCATCGACGAATACGACACCGTCCACATGGCCCACATGGACATCCACTTTGGCTTCTCCATCAACGGCGTCGCCGCGCTGCACACCAAGATCCTGGAGGATACCGAGCTTCATCCGTTCTACGAGATCTACCCCGAGAAGTTCTCCAACAAGACCAACGGCATCACCTTCCGCCGTTGGATCCATGGCGCCAACCCCGCGCTCGCCAGCCTGCTCGACGATGTGATCGGCACCGATTGGCGCAGCACCGGCGACCTGAGTAAGCTTGCCGAGTTCGTTGACGACAAAGATGTTCTTGAGCGCCTGGCCGCCACCAAGGCCGAGGCCAAGGCCATCATGCGCCAGTTCATGGCGCTCGAGCAGGGCGTGACCATTCCCTCCAACGCCATCATCGACGTCCAGGTCAAGCGCATCCACGAGTACAAGCGCCAGCAGATGCTCGCGCTCTACATCATCTGGAAGTACCTCGATATCAAGAACGGCAACAGACCTAAGCATCCCGTCACCATCATCTTTGGCGGCAAGGCGGCCCCTGCCTACACTATCGCCCAAGACATCATTCACCTGATCCTGACGCTGTCCCAGTGGATTGCAAACGACCCCGACGTGGCTCCCTACCTGCAGGTTGTCATGATCGAGAACTACAACGTCACCGCTGCCGAGCGCGTGATCCCCGCTGCTGACATCTCCGAGCAGATCAGCCTGGCCTCCAAGGAGGCGAGCGGCACCTCCAACATGAAGTTCATGCTCAACGGCGCTTTGACCCTGTGCACGCTCGACGGTGCCAACGTGGAGATTGCCGAGCTTGTCGGCGACGAGAACATCTATACCTTTGGCGCCTCGTCCAAGCAGGTCGAGCAGCTCTACGCCGACGGCACCTATGACGCCGGCGCGCTCTACCGCAAGCCCGGCATCAAGCTGCTGGTGGACTTCATCACCAACCCCGCCTTTATGGCGACCGGCAACGCCGAGCGCCTGCAGCGCCTGCACGACGACATCATGGGCAAGGACTGGTTTATGGCTCTACTCGACATTGAGGAGTACATCCAGACCAAGGAGCGCGTGCTGGCCGACTACGAGGACCAGGACGCTTGGATGCGCAAGGCGCTGATCAACATCGCCAACGCCGGCACCTTCTCGTCCGACCGCACGATCTCCCAGTACAACGACGAGATCTGGCACCTGAGCTAATTCGGTTTCATCGCCCATCCTCTTGAAAACGGAGCCACGGCAACGCGGCTCCGTTTTTTGTGCTCGCACGTTACCCTGTGATCCGACTCGGCCAAACAATCTCGATCCATAACAACTACTCAACCAAAACGGTCCCAGCTGTTACAGATTGAGACATACCGGCCCCTCCCCTTGGGTTTATCTCAATCTGTAACATCTAGCAGGTGAAATTCGCCTTTGGTGTTACAGATTTAGATGAAATGGTTAGCTCAGCGGAACCGTCTCGATCTGTAACATCTAACGTCCGAAATCGGCCCTATCCGTTACAGATCGAGACAAACGACCGGTCAGGCAGTCCCAACACAAAGAAAGGCTCCCCTCTCGCCCAGTGGACGGGAGGGGAGCCTTATATGTGACCGCGGCAAAAGGATGGCAATACCGCAGTCGCCCAAAGGAAGGGCCTGGTTGCACCGGGCCTAGATAAGGTTCTTGCCAGAGACCTTATCGAAGAGGTGGGTCGCGTTCTTCTCAAACTTGAACCAGATGGGGTCGCCCGCCTTGAGCGCACCCTTGGCCTCGAGGTCGACAACGGGAATGATCAGGACGAACTGGCCATCGGGAGCGGTCACGTGGACATGCTCGGTCGAACCCATGAGCTCGGTCACCTCGACGGTACCCTGGAGCGCGCCCTCCTCGTCCTTGTCGGCAAGCAGAATCTGCTCGGGACGCACGCCGGCCGTGATCTCCTTCACGTCGCCGCCGTCCCAGTTGAGAGCAAGCTGAGCGCACGTCTCGGGGGCGAGCGCCACGTTCATATCCTCGGTCTTGACGGTAAAGCCGTTGCCCGAGCGCACCAGCTGGGCATCGAAGAAGTTCATCTGCGGCACGCCAATAAAGCCGGCGACGAAGATGTTCGCGGGATGGTTGAAGACCTCCTGCGGGGTGGCGATCTGCTGGACGACGCCGTCCTTCATGACCACGATACGGTCACCGAGGGTCATGGCCTCGGTCTGGTCATGAGTGACGTAGATGAACGTGCCCTTGATCTCGTGGCGCAGCTTGATGAGCTCGGCACGCATCTGGTTACGCAGCTTGGCGTCCAGGTTGGACAGCGGCTCGTCCATCAGGAAGACCTTAGGATCACGCACGATGGCGCGGCCGATGGCGACGCGCTGACGCTGACCGCCGGAGAGCGCCTTAGGCTTACGGTCGAGGTACTCGGTAATACCCAGGATCTCGGCAGCGGAGCGAACCTTACGGTCGATCTCGTCCTTGGGGACCTTCTTGAGCTCGAGCGTAAACGCCATGTTCTCGTACACCGTCATATTGGGGTACAGAGCATAGCTCTGGAACACCATGGCGATGTCGCGGTCCTTGGGAGCGACGTCGTTGACGCGCTTGCCATCGATGAGCACATCGCCCGAGGTGATGTCCTCCAGGCCGGCGACCATGCGCATCGTCGTGGACTTACCACAGCCAGAAGGGCCAACGAGGACGATAAACTCCTGGTCATGCACGGTGAGGTTAAAGTCCTCCACCGCGAGCACGCCGTCCTCGGTAACCTTGAGGTTGTGCTTCTTCTCCTCGGTCTTCTTCTTTTTGCCAAAGAAGCCCTTCTTTTTGGACTCGTTGTTGGGATACACCTTCTGAACATGTTTGAGAACGATCTCGGCCATGTCTCTACCTTTCGATACGCGGCGCCACGCTGAGGGGCGCCGCCAAAACTTGCAAAACAGTTACGGCATCAGCCCTTGACGGCACCTGCCACAACGCCGTCAATGATGTACTTCTGGCAGAAGATGTACATGATGACGATGGGGATGACGACCATCATGATGCATGCCATCATGGGGCCGAGCTCGACGTGGCCATAGCCGCCACGGAAGTACTGGATCAAGATAGGAATGGTCTTGTACTTGGTGGAGTCGAGCGTAAGGTAGGGCAGCAGATAGTCGTTCCAGACCCACATGGTCTCAAGGATGCCGACCGAAAGATAGGTGGGCTTCATAATGGGAAGGACGATCTTAAAGAACACCTGGACCGGGTTGCAGCCGTCGATCATGGCCGCTTCCTCAATCTCGAGCGGGATGTTCTTGACGAAGCCGGCGAACATAAAGACCGCGAGGCCCGCGCCAAAACCAAGGTAGATGAAGCAGATGTTAAACGGCGTGTTAAAGCCGATGCGGTCCGCGAGGTTGGACAGCGTGAACATGAGCATCTGGAACGGTACGACCATCGAGAAGACGAACAGGTAATAGAAGAAGTTCGAGATCTTGCTGTTGACGCGCACCACGTACCAAGCGCACATGGAGCAGCACACCAGAATCAGCACGACCGACGTGACCGTGATGATGAGCGAGTACATAAACGCCGAGGCAAAGCCCTGCTCGTTCAGAGCGTGCACGTAGTTTGCGAGGCCGTTGAACGTCTCGGGCGTGAGCAGATCGAACGCCGTGGTGGTGCTGATTGCGGTCGCTTTCTTAAAGGAATTGAGCGCAATCATGAACACGGGGTAGATCCATGCGAGCGACAGAATCGTAAAGAAGATCGAGAGCGCGCGGTTGATAGCCTTATCGCGTTTCATTACTGCTGCACCTCCTTGGACCTCGTGGCCTTAAGCTGGATCATAGAAATAGCGACAACCAGGATGCAGAAGATAACTGCCTTGGCCTGACCGATGCCCTGCCATGCGATGCCAGCACGCGAATAGAACGTGTTGTAGATGTTCAGGGCGAGCATCTCGGTGGAGTGCGCCGGGGCGCCACCGGTAAGGGCGAGGTTCTGGTCGAACAGCTTAAAGCCGTTGGTGATGGACAGGAACAGGCAGATGGTGATGGTCGGCATCAGGTTGGGGATCTTAACCTTCCAAAACGTCTGCCATGCCGTAGCGCCATCGACCTTGGCGGCCTCGATGTAGTCAGACGGGATGGACTGCAGACCGGCGATGTAGATGATCATCATGTAGCCGACCTGCTGCCACAGGGTCAGGATGATAAGGCCCCAGAAGCCAGCAGCAGAGTTAAGGGCGATGAGCTGGGCGCCCACGTTGGAGAGCAGGCAGTTGATCAGAATCTGCCAAATGTAGCCCAGCACGATGCCGCCGATCAGGTTAGGCATAAAGAAGATCGTACGGAAGATGTTGGTGCCCTTGAGCGCTTTGCGGGTGAGCGCCTGCGCGATGGCCAGCGCGATCACGTTGATGAGCACCGTCGACAGGAAGGCAAACGCCACGGTAAAGAAGAACGACGTGGAGAACTGCGGATCGGACAGCGCGCGCACGTAGTTCTCGATACCGACAAAGTGCGCGTTATTGATGGTAATAAACTGGCAGAACGAGAGATAGAAACCCTGGATAAAGGGAATCACGAACCCGATCATAAACGCCAGGCACGTGGGCAGCATAAAGAGCGGCCACCAGCGCTTGAGTGCTTTGCCCATAGAAGGGTCCTTTCAATATGCAGGGGGCGGGCAAACCTACGTCTGCCCGCCCCCTGTCGCTAATCAGATAGCTTGGGCAGCAACTGCTTACTCGGAAGCAGCCTTCTCGGTCTTCCAGCCATCGACGAAGGCGTTCTTGACGCCGTCCCACTTGGTGTTGTCGGCAGCATAAGCGATGAGAGCCTGCTTGAGGTTCTTCTTCCACTCCTCGGAGGGGATGTAAACGAAGTCCCAAGCGACGGTCTTCTTGCCGTCCTTGGCCATAGCAACGGCCTGCTGCGAGAAGACGTTGGTGGTCTCCTTAGCGCTCTTGAACGGGGCGGTCAGACCCATCTTGTCAGCGATGATGCTGGTGGCGGTGTCAGAAGTGACGCACCAATACATGAAGTCCTCGGTGGCCTTCTGGGCATCCTCGGAAGCCTGGGAGCTGACGCACCAGTAGTTCTCGCCGCCGGAGCACAGGCCCTGGTTCTCCTCGCCGTCGACGCCGATGTAGATCGGCAGCATGCCGAGCTGGTCGTCGGTCATACCGGCCTTGGTGAGGTCGGCGTAGGCCCAAGAGCCGTTCTGGTAGAAGACGGCCTTGCCGGTTGCGAACTCGTTGGTGGCGTCGTCACCGGTCTTGGAGGCGAGCTGCGAAGGATCGCAGGTGGAGTCGGTGATATACAGGTCGAAGATCTGCTTAAAGTTGTCGAGATACTCGCCCTTGATCTCGTCGTCCTCCTGATTGTGCTCCTTCTCGAACTCGTAGTAGAGCGGGAGGTTGGCGAGGTGCGTGGTGTAGCGCCAGCTGGAGGAGTCATCCATGCCGGCGGAAGTGAAGGCACCGTCAACGCCGAGCTCGTCCTTGCGGGCCTGGATGTCATCGGCGCAAGCCTTCAGCTTGTCGAAGGAGTTGATGTCCTCGGCCTTGTAGCCGGCCTTCTCGAGGAGCTCCTTGTTGTAGATGATGCCGTAGCTCTCCTGAACCCAGTCGATACCCAGATCCTTGCCGTCGGACTGCAGCGCCAGGGAGTCGTCGATGAGCTCGCCGCGGAGCTTGGTGTCGGAAAGATCGGCGCAGTAGTCCTTCCAGTTCTTAAGGCCGGTGGGGCCGTTGACCTGGAACAGCGTCGGAGCGGAGCTCTTGGACATCTCGGACTTGAGCTTCTCCTCGTAGGTGTTGGAGGCGGCGGTCACGATCTTGACCTCGACGCCCTTCTCCTTCTTGTACGCCTTGGCGATCTCCTTCCACTCCTTGTCGACCTCAGGCTTAAATTGGAGGAAGTAGACCTCGGCAGCGTCACCAGAAGCAGAGGAGCCGGAGCCGGCAGAACCACCACAGCCCACGAGACCCAGACCAAGAACCGCAGCCGCGGAGCCAGCGAAGCCCAGGAACTGCCTTCTGCTCATTTCGTTCTTCATTACAATCCACCCTTTCACACCGTGGCGGCACCCTTTGCCGCCGCCTTCGGAGATTGGCTCGGGGACTTTGCCCCTTTTGCTGATTTGTACAATACGCTATTTGGCTAGTTGTTTGAACAAGTATTACTAGAGCGGTAGAAAAACTTCGGTGAACGGTAATTTCAACTTGATACTTGACAAGTTTTGTATAAACAATTACTTGTTATCGAATGCAGAGAAAACGCCCGGTCAAGCCGATGCATCGTCGGTTTGACCGGGCGTTTTCTCTTTGAGGACATGAGTCTCGTCAGGCTGCGAGCTAGCCGGCTATCGCTTGGAGTTGACGCGGTAGTGGAAGATCTCGGGATGCGTGCGGGCATGCGTCACCTCAAATAAGATGCCGTCCGAGGTGTACGACTGGCTCTCCATAACGGCGACGCAGTTGTACTTGCCAAGGTCCAAGTAGCTGCAGTCCTCATCGTTGGCAAGCTCGACGCTCACCGTACGGCGGCTCGCCATCACTTTGACGCCACGCTTGTGCTCCAGATAGTCGTAGATAGAGCTTGCCGCAATCTCGGGGGTCAGGCCCTTGGCGATCGACTCCAAAAAGTAGCCGTGGTCCACCTGGCGCGCGCTGCCGTTGAGGCTTCGGACACGCACGACGCGAATCAGCTCCTCGCCCACCTTAAAGCCAAGGCGGCGCGACAGTTGCTCAGTGCAAATCAAATGTTCAAAAGACTTGACCTCGGTCGATGCGACGGCATTGTTGCGTTTTGCGAACTCGCCAAACGACTCAACCTCTTCGAGTGCGCCCAGCATGTCGGTTTCGCCCTTAAGCCAAATAACGCGCACGCCCTTGCCGTGTATAGGCTGCACAAACATCTGGTCGGCCAGCATGCTCAAGGCGCGTCGAACGGTATTGCGCGTGCAGCCAAACTCCGCGGTCAGCTCGGCTTCGGTTGGCAGCATCTCCTGAAACGCATAGGTCCCGTTAATGATGCGCGAACGGATCTCGCGGTAGATTCCTTCGTAAATCGCTTTTGGCATAACTTCACCTCTAATGAATATGTATGGCTAGGCACGATAGCATTTCTTAAAGTTGTTTAAACCGATTATCGGTAAAGTACGGATTATTTACCGTCGACGGTTCCCCCGAAACCCAAATCGGACCGAATCAAAACCGTCAATGCGGCAAGCAGCCAGTCCTCTACAATGAGTTCATTGTTTAAACGTTCTTGCTCGCACAGCATGTTGCATCCGGAAGGCATATTATGCTGCAGAAAATCCAACGCTTTGGCGGGGCAATGTTCGCGCCCGCCATGCTGTTTTCTATATCAGGCCTCATGGTCGGCATCTCCGCCCTCGCCACGACCGTAGACATCGTCGGTGACCTCGCCGTATACGGAACCCCTTGGTACGTTTTCTGGACCATCATCCAGCGCGGCTCGTGGACGGTCTTTAAACGTCTCCCGCTCCTTTTTGCCGTAGCGCTGCCTATCGGTCTTGCCCAAAAGCAACCGGCACGCTGCTGCCTCGAGGCACTCGTGGCCTATTTTGCCTATTGCTTCTTTTTGAGCGAGATCATTAAGCTGAGCGGAGACAACCTTGGGCTTAAGTACCCATCATCTTTGACCCCCGCCAGCGGTATCACCGTCATCGACGGCATCAAGACGCTCGACACCGGCATTATCGGCCCGCTGGCGGTATCGGCAACCGTCGTCGCCATCCATGACCGCTTCTACGATGCCAAGGTTCCCGATTGGCTCGGCACCTTCTCGGGTTCCTCGCTGGTCTACCTCATCAGCTTTTTTGCCGTGTTTGCCCTTGCCGCCATCTCGGCCGCCATCGTGCCCTTCGCATACGCCGTGACCGAAACGCTGCGCCACGCACTTGCGGGCGTCGGCCCCTTCGGCGTGGGCATCTTTGTGTTTTTGGAGCGAGCACTCGAGCCCATGGGGCTGCACCACCTGCTCTATATGCCCATCTATTACGACAATCTGGTCATTCACGACGGTATTTACGCCACGTGGACCAACCTGCTCCCCATTCTCTCCCATAGCACGCGCCCTTTAAATGAACTTGCGCCCTGGGCAGGTTTTACCGCCACCGGCTGGGGCAAGCTCTTTGGCCTTCCCGCCATCGCGGCAGCATTCTATTTCACCGCCAAACCCGAACGCCGCGCCGGCCTTAAGGTCATCCTTTTGCCCGCCATCGTCGCCTCGGTGGTCTGCGGTGTCACCGAGCCGCTCGAGTTTCTCTTTATGTTCACCTATCCTGGACTCTTTTTGCTCTACGCCGTCCTATCCTCCTGCCTTGCCATGACCATGAACTTCTTTGGCATCGTCGGCATCTTCTCGGGCGGTCTCATGGAAATGACGGCCTTCAACTTCATCCCACTCATGCGAATGCATGCCGGCTCCTACCTTTTGGCGCTCGGTATCGGTCTTGCCTTTAGCCTCATCTTTTTTGTTAGTTTTCGAGCACTCATCTTGGTCTATGACCTTAAGACGCCGGGCCGCGAGGATCATGTCTCCAATCGCGCGGCAATCGATCGTTTAACGGGAAGCGGCTTTGCCAAAGAGCAATCTCCCAATGGCGAGGTCAGTATTCAATCCGATCAAGATCACGTCCTCGCCGAGCGGGTAATTCAGCTTTTAGGTGGCGTTGGCAATATCGTGGGCGCAACCAACTGCGCCACGCGCCTGCGCGTCGAGGTCGCAGACCCTTCCATCGTTGCAGATAATGCGTCGTTTGTCGCGGTGGGCGCCAAGGGCCTCATCATTACGGGCAAGACCGCCCAGGTGATTATTGGCATCTCCGTTCCCCGCGTTAAAGAGCATTTTGACCAGATCATGGGCCTCGAGCCGGGATTTGTGCCCACCACCTCGGCCTCCCCTGCCGCCAGCGCAGCCCATAAGCGCGGCGATATCTGCTTCTTCGATATCGACGGAACACTCGCCTGGCAAGACCCTCGAGTGGCACAAGAGCTTCCCGAGAGCGAGCGAGACCTCTCCCCCTATCCCAATGAAGCGGTCTCGCAAGCCATCCGTGATTTTGTCGCCAAGGGCAATATGGCGTTTATCTGCACAGGGCGCACGCTGAGCTGCATCCATCCAAAGCTGCTCGAGCTGCCCTGGACCGGCATCGTCTGCCTCGCGGGTGGCTATGTCGAACTTGAGGGACACGTGATTCGCGATTTGGCGATGACGCCCGGCATGCTGCAGCGCCTTGCTCCCATTCTTGAGCAATCGGACGAAGTGATTCGTTTTGAGGGACTCAATGGCGTCGTTCGCATGAGTGCCGATGCGCCCGACGCCCCCGGATACGCCCGCACCGTGGGCGATGCAATTACGCAGCTGCAACATTACAGCGCCTACAAGATCTTAATGTCTACGTCGCTTGCCAACCGCATCGCTCAGGATCAAGCGTTTGAGCCGCTGCTCTGCTTTAACGAGCTCGAGCTCGAAGTGACCGAGATTTCGCCTCGCGAATGCACCAAGCGCGAGGGTATCCAGTCCGTACTCGACGCTCTCGACCCCAACCATGGAACGGTGTATGGCATCGGTGATGCCAGCAATGACATCTCGCTGATGAACGCCGTCGATGTCGGTATCGCCATGGGCAACGCACCGGACTTCCTCAAGGAAAAGGCCGACTATGTCACCGACAGCATCGACCACGACGGCGTCGTCACCGCGCTCGAACACTTTGGGCTTATCTAGCCAAGCCCCTACCGCACTTGCGGCCGCATGGACCAATCGTCTTCAACCGCCGCGCTCGACGCCCCAATGTGGCAATATGTTGTCTGCATAATGCAACGATGCAACCTCAGAAAGAATGCGAGAGCCCGTGTCTAGTCCGTTTACCAGCTTTTTAGCCCAGCACTTTGACCAGATTAACGACTATCTGGCCACGTTCTTTGACGGACAGGCGACTTCCGCCGATATCGAGCGCTACCTGTATACCCCGCTCTCGACATTTACGGCAAACGCCGGCAAGCGCCACCGCCCGCTTATCTGCATGCTCGCCGCAACCGCAGTGGGCGGTAGCTTTGAGAGCGCCCGCAGCGCCGCGGCAGCCATCGAGCATTTCCAGTCGGGCGCGCTGATCCACGACGACATCGCCGACAACGGACAGCTTCGTCGAGGCAAGCCCTGCATGCACCTTACCGAGGGCACGGGCCTTGCCATCAATTGTGGCGACCTAGCGCTCACCATGGTCACCAAGACGGTTCTCGACGACCCCACGCTGGAGTCCGACGTGAAGGTGCGTGTGCTCCACGAGCTTACCGAGATGATCGTCCGCACCATCGAGGGCCAAGCGCTCGACCTGGGTTGGGTCCGTGATGAGCGCTTTGATATCTCGGTTGATGACTACCTGGACATGGCGACGCACAAGACCGCGTTTTACAGCGGAGCGACGCCACTTGCCGCCGGAGCCATTATTGGCGGCGGCAGCGATGAGCAAATCGAGGCGCTGCGCACCTTTGGCCTGCACACCGGTCTTGCCTTCCAAATCCAGGACGACCTGCTCAACCTTGTTGGCACCAAGGAAACCGCCAATAAGGACTTCCGTACCGACATCACCGAGGGCAAGCGTACGCTCGTCGCCGTACACGCCCTCTCTGATGAGCGCCACCACAACGAGGTCGAGGCGATTCTTTCCTCGGGCACCGATGATCCCGCGCAGCTCGCACGCGCCGTGGAGATCTTCCAGGAGACCGGCTCCATCGATTACGCCCACACCTACGCGCTGGACCTGACCGCTAAGGCCAAGGCCGCCATCGAAGGCGTCGAGCTCGACCCGCATGCACGCGAGCTATTCCTCTCCATGGCAGATTTCTTTGTGGAGCGCCTTAACTAGCGGGGGTTATAAAACCTGTCAGCAGCGTATTTGGGTACAACTTGCTACACTGTTGAGTGCATGTTTATGCATCCCTTTGCGTTGTCTATCCGACACACGCTCAAATAGTACGAATGGTACGCCGAAAGGGGTTCGTTCATGGAACCTATTACTACGGGCATGCAGGGAGCAGCCGTCGAGGACGTCCAGTCCCGCCTTCTGCAGCTCGGCTATACAATCGACGACGCCGAGGTCGCCGACAAGCGCTTTGGCACCACCACCGAGCAGGCTGTTGGCACCTTTAGGCTCGATAGCGGCCTTGCCGCCGGCAGCGCCGTCGATATCCCCTGCTGGAGCGCCCTGGTAGACGCCTCGTATAAGCTGGGCGACCGCACCCTCTATCTGCGCATGCCCAATTTCCATGGCGCCGATGTGCAGGCCCTGCAGCGCGCTCTGAACGTTTTGGGCTTTGCCTGCGGCGAGGACGACGGCTACTTTGGCCCGCATACCGAGGCCGCCCTGCAGCAGTTCCAGGAAAATGTCGGTCTGTTTGCCGACGGCATGGCCTTCCAGGACACCTACGCCTACATCAACCGCCTGCACCATGTGTGGGAGGGTAAGCCCTCGGTCACCGAGGCCGAGTCGCGTATCGGTTTTGCCCGTGCCGCCAATGTGCTTGAGCGCTTTCAGATTGCCGTTATCGGCGAGGACCCCATCGCACGCAGCGTTGCGTCGCGCATGTGGAATATCGCCACGGCAACGACCGACAACAGCGGCATGATGCTCTGCGACTCCGAGGTCCCAACCGACGTTGACCTGGTGCTCGAAATCGCAAGCGACGAGCTGCCCGCCGACGCCGCACCGCGCGCCACGATTGCCCTCGCCGAGTGCCACAACCTGGCCCAGCGCATCCGCACCGCCAATGTCGCCGCGCAGCAGAAGCCGGCTCGCATTCGCATTGAGCTCACGGGCATGACGCGCTACAACGGCACCTTCACGGCCAGCGACGCGCAGACGCTCGCCGTACGCCTGCTCGATGGCGTTTGCGATGCCCTCGCAGATTAGGTAAACTAGACGAGTTGCTTTTGGGCAACACCACACATTGGGACGTAGTTCAACGGTAGAACTCCGGTTTTTGGTGCCGGCTGTTGGGGGTTCGAATCCCTCCGTCCCAGCCAAGGTAACTGAGCGCCCTGAGCTTTCATCAGCCCAGGGCGCTTTCTTGTGGGCAAGCGGAGGGATTCGAACCCGCCAGGGTGCGGAGCTGAGGAAACGCGAAGCGTTTTCCAGCACAGCACGCAAGGAGCGAAGCGACGCAGCGGCACGCGGCCGCCGAAAAGGCGGACGCGGAATCCCTCCGTCCCATACCAGCAACGGGCTCCCCGCATCTCGACTTTCCAGCCAAACCGGCACTTAGGGACGCTCCCAAAGTGCCGGTCACAGCTTCTCCTACAGAACGAGAAGTTGCAAAAGGTAGATTTTCAGGCATGTCCCAAAAATCCACCCTCAAAATACAGGCGCCCCAAGCCCATTAGAACCAAGAGCGCCTTACATCTAGAAAATATCAGCCCAGTTCCGCACGAACAGGAGGCCACTTAATGTGGCCTCCGTCGTGAGCAGGACTGTAGAGCAGGAAACCTAAGTCGGTGTCCCCGCTCTCCCGGGGCCGGCGGAACTAATTGTTCAGCATGCGGTCGAAGCTTCCCGAGTCGCCATCCCGATAGTCTGCGGTCATCAGGATCTCCTGCGGAATGCGCCCGCCTTCGCGCAGCACGTTGCGGAACTGCACGCGCGTAACCATGGGCAGGTCTTTGATCGTGGCCGCCAGGTTCTGCGGCACGCCCTGGTTGGCAGCCGCGGGCTCGCACTCGCCACCGGCCTTCACGCGACGCTTATGCTCGGCGAGCATGGCGCGGTACATGCCGGCATGCAGGCGAATCTCAACCACATTGGCATTGCGAGTCTGCTCGACGATGCGCGCGCCCTCGCGATCGATATCGCCTACGTAGTAGACGTAGTTAAAGCGGTAGCCGATCTCGGCCAGATAATCATCCAGCGCGTGAGAGACACTCGCCTTGCACCCGCCGCCAAAAATCACGCCGCCCACCTTGATGCCAAAGAGCTTGGCGTGCTTGCGGCCGCGCAGGAGCTTGACGATCTCGTCGTAGGTGTCCAGGTTCTCGACCATAATGAACGGCTTGTCGGCGCCCAGCGTAAAGAAACCCGTAAAGTGCACGGGGCGGTTGGGGGCAACCTTAATCGCCTGCATGCTGATGCCCTTTTCGGCCATGCGCTTAATCAGGCGCTCACCGTGCTTACCGTCAAAGGCCTTCTCGTCGTTAAAGATCTGGTAGGCACGCTGGCGACGCGAAGCGACCGGCGTGTCGGCACCACGATTCTGCTCAATCCAAGCCTGGATGATCGTAATCTCCTCGGCAATCTTGCGGTTGGACATCTCGTTGTGCTGAGCGCGCTGCGGAGCCATTTTGCCGTCCTTGCCCTCGACCTTAACGATCTGTGTCTGCTGCTCCTTGATCTTAGAGAGCGTCATAGGCGTAGGGACAACTTTGAGCAGCTGCCTGCCCAAAACGCGGGCAAGGGCAAACGCCGAGACCTCGCCGTGGGCGGCCGACTCGGGCTGCTGGGCAGCAGTATCTACTGCGGCAGACTCCGGCTTCTTCTGAGACTTGCGCTTAGAATCGCCTTGGGAATTGCACTCGCGCTTCGGCATAGACGCCTGCTTCTGCGGACGATCGGACTTGCTCTCCTTCGCTGGCCGGCGCTTTGGCTGCCCCGCAGAAACCTTGGCCTTCACATCCTCGTCCTGCGGCGTGATCTTCTCGGTTGCAGTCTCGGCATGGGAACTGCAGCCCCCACGATGGCGACGGCGGCGAGGCTTGCTCGACGCGCCCTGCTCCGTCTGCCCATCAGTAGACTGCTGGCCCTTGGCCTCGGCATCAACCTCAAGCTGCGGCTCAACAGGCTTCTGCTCGCGAGCCGCCGGCTCAACGGTCTTCTCGTCCTGGGTGGTCGAAACCGACTCGCCCTTCTCCTGACGCTTTACGGGATATGCACGTCCCGCAAAACCGCGACCAGGACGACACGAACCCGGAGCCTTCTTGGCAGACTCCTCAACATCGTCTGCAACCTCAGAAGACTCTTCAACCTCACGCGCGGCATCCTGCTGTGCAGTCTTAAAGTGAGCACCGCGACGACGCTTGGGCTCTTGGGCCTCCACGGGCTTTTGCTCCCTCGCGGGCTTCTGCGACTCGGCAGCAACCTCGGTCTCAACAGCCTCAGCATCCGTCTCACCCTTTTGAGCAACGGCGCGACGGAAGCGCTCCTGCTGGGCGCGGCGCTGCGCATCGCGCTTGCCACTCCCGCCAAAACCGCCGCGGCCGGCCTTGGCCGTAAAGGCGCGAACGACGCTCTCGTCAAGCAGCTCGTCGGTATCGACATGCTCGCGCGGAGCCGTTTCCACCGAAGCGGGCGCCTCGACAACGTCCTCGACGGCCTCTTCGGCAACCTCGACGGGCCGCTCCTGGGCATCGTTAATCTCGGCATTGATGGTATAGAACGCCGGGCGCCCGTTAATGCCGCTACCCTCGATCTTGGTCACGATCTTTGCCGCGATAAGCTCATCGCGCATCGCCTTGGTGTCGCACTCCTTATCGACGGAGCGGAAAATCTGCGCCAGCGCACTCGACTTAATCTTGAGCGCCTTGCGGCAAAGCAGGTCGTAGGCAACCAGCTTGGCACGCTCAGCAGAAAGCGACGTCTGGCTGCTCAGGCGCTCAGCCAGAGCATCGACATTTTGTTGGTTATCGGAATATACCGTCTTGGCCACGGGGCCCCTTTCATATGCACACATATACGTCTATATGGTACAACGCGCGCCCTTATCCACGCAAAACATCTGCGAGAACACTCGAGCGTCACCCGCTTTTGCATGAAAAAAGACCGAGCCCGCGAAGTCGCGGACCCGGTCTTTCCGAGTCATATAGATGTGACGTTCAACTCGTCAGGTCGACTAAGCCTTGGCGGCCTCGGCGTCGACAGGAGCCTCGGCAGCAGCAGCGCGGCCATACTCGGCCTTGCCCATCTCGGACCACTCGGGCTCCTCGTCGGGCATGGAGCCAGCCTCCTTGCCGAAGAACTCCTTGAGGCAGTTGACGGCGACGATGAGGCCCAGGACCATCAGCAGGACAGCGAAGACAAGCTGCAGGCCCTTGGTGGCGGCGACGGAGACGGCGGCCGTGGTGGCGGTAGCCGGGATGGTACCGAAGAAACCGTAGGCCTGGACGGCGGTCATGCAGCCCATGGCACTCTGAACCAGCGAGGTGAAGGTGCAGCAGAGCAGGAAGGCGACGGGCACGTAGAGCATCCAGCCCTTGCGGCCGGTGCACTTGCAGAACACGGCGAGGGTGATCATAGTCATGCCACCGAGCAGCTGGTTGGAAGCACCAAAGAGCGGCCAGATGTTGGCATAGCCACCAAAAGCGAGGGCGAGACCAGGAAGCAGGGTGACGACCGTGGCGAACCAGGGGTTGCCGAGGACCTTCATGTAGCCGGCCTGGGACTCGATGGCCAGGGCGTCGTTGGTCTGGGCAAAGAACTCGGAGAACGAGGTGCGGGCGATGCGGGCGACAGCGTCGAGCGAGGTCAGGGCCAGAGCGGAGACGTTCATGGTCATGAAGACAGTAGCGAGCGTGCCGTCAACACCGAAGGCCTGCATGCCGCGGGAGATGCCAGCGGCGAAGATCTGGAACGGGGTGGAAGCGACACCGGCGTTGAGGGCGCCGGTACCGGCGGTGTTCATGTCGGAGAACATGATGCCGGCGACGATGATGGCAAGGATGCCGACGAAGGACTCGACGATCATGGCGCCGTAACCGACCTTGACGGCGTCCTGCTCCTTCTCGACCTGCTTAGAAGAGGTGCCGGAAGAAACGAGGCTGTGGAAACCGGAGAGAGCACCGCAAGCGACGGAGACGAACAGGACCGGGAACATCATGCCGGAGGCAGTGGAGAAGCCGGTGAAGACCGGAGCGGTCATCGTAGCCTGACCGTTGACGCCCAGGACGACGATGCCGAGGACAGCGCAGACGATCATGACGATCATCATGATGGAAGTGAGGTAGTCACGCGGGGTCTTGAGCATCTGGATGGGCATAGCGCCAGCGAAGACCAGGTAGACCATGACGACGGCGAACCACTGGAACTTATCCAGGTAGACCGGGAACTGCATACCGACGGCGAACATGAGAACCATGAGGACAACGCCGGTGACGAACTCGGCAGCGCCGGTGAGGTTGAACTTCTTCTGGGCCCAACCAAAGGCGATAGCGACGAAGGTGAACAGGATGGAGATGGTACCAGCGCAGCCGGCGGCATAGGACTTGGTGAAGTCGATGGCACCGGTAGCAGCACCAGAAGCGTCAACGGCCGGGGTGAACATGAACGTCTTGCAGACCATGTCGGTGAAAGCGGCGATGACGATGATGCAGAACAGCCAGCAGAACAGCAGGAACAGGCGACGACCGGTCTTGCCGATGTACTTCTCGATGAGCTGAGCCAGGGACTTGCCGTTGTTCTTCATCGAGGCGTACAGGGCGCCAAAGTCGTGGACGGCGCCAAAGAAGATGCCGCCGACGAGAACCCAAAGCACGACGGGCAGCCAGCCAAAGGCCATGGCGACAATCGTGCCCGTGACAGGGCCGGCACCGCAGATCGAGCTGAACTGGTGCGAGAACGCGGTGAAGGCGGAAACGGGCGAGAAGCTCTTGCCGTCCTTCATGCGCTTGGCCGGCGTGAGGGCATCCTTGTCAACGCCCCACTTATTTGCCAGCCAGCGACCGTAGCCCAGATAGCCACAGGCGAGCACCGCCGCGGCCACAACCATGAGCAAAACTCCGTTCATTACATTTCCTCCTCTAAAAAGAACTTCCTAGACATAAAAAATGAGGGCCGTCGGTTGCGCTCGACGGCCCTCATCTTCATCAACCGCCCGTTATCGTACGGGCTAGCTGTATGTGCTAACCCGCATCAGATAATTACTACGCTGATAATGTTTAGCTGATGCGTGAACATGTCTAAGAAATCCTCTTCGATCATGATGTGAACGTTCCGTGCGTGTTCACATCCCCCAGTGGATGAAAAGCAGTATGAAACTTTAGTTACCTAAAGTCAACGTACAAATGTAATGAATTTTCAACTTTTTTGAAATTTACGGTATAGAACGCCATTAACCTCGGACTTTATCAGACAAGAGTTTTTGCATGACAGATGTCCCTCGGGAGCGGGCGGGCGTATACAAGGTTTCCTGCTCTACAGTCCTGCTCGCACGGAGAGCACATTAAGTGCTCTCCGGCTCGTGCGGAACTCGCGATAAACCTTGTATACGCCCGCCCGCTCCCGAGGGGCTCCCATCCCAAATGCGGAGCAAAACTCCGCATGCCATCTTTTCTCTCAGCTCAAGCACGCCGGAAATTCGACACTGGCAGGTCATCCTTGCCGGACGCTGTCGACGCCAAACGAACCCCCACGCCGCATCGGGACAGAAAGGTCCCCGGCGCTGCCCGGGCGCCAGCGGCCACATATGAAC
>NZ_QRQS01000015.1:0-47668 GCF_003475605.1 Collinsella sp. AF31-11 | reverse complement strand
CTCGGCAAGTTGCTCTTGCGAGAGGCCCATCGCCTCGCGCCGCGTCTTGATCTGGTTGCTGATGTCCATCGTCACCTCCCGGTCGTGAAGGAGCGTCCCGCGAACACGTAGGGTGCGCTATCGAATCTGTTGTACATCATATGCGGCAAGGCTTGCCGGGCGCTGCAAAAACTGTTTTGCACGGGGTTTACCTGCATGATTGTTGCTGCGATGCGTGTCATCGCCGCGGGGAGATTTGGCTTGTGGAGGCTTGCGGGGCGATGGCTTAGCGATGCTGTCGAGCAATCGTCCAAGTGCGCAGGCCCATGGCGGCGTAGCCGATTGCGGTATAGGCAACCCCATGGAACGCAAGGTCCCGGCTGCCCTCGACCGCGAGGGGAAACAGGAGCGCGGATCCGATTCCGAGCGCCGCGGGTATCCAGAAGAGCGTCCTCGCGGAGTTCGCGGCGAGCAGGCCGAGGGCGATCGCAGTTACGGGGAGCACGAGGTAGATCAGCGTCATCATGGCGATCATGCCGGCATCGGATGGGACGACGCTCACCAGGAGGACGGGGATTGCCCAGCAGGCGCCAACGATTGCGATCAAAGCGATGAGGGACGCGCGTACGGTGACGTTCATGGGGCACCTCCTAACGGGAATCGCCCCCATTCTGGCATACATCTTCAGAATGGGGGCAAAGGGGGATACCATTTCGGGGAACGGGTGCGTACCCGCGCTTTTAACTCAGCATCTTGGCGAGCATGCCGATGCCGACGCCCACCAGTCCGCCGGCGATGGCGCCGATGATGATCTGCACCGCGTTGCGCGTGCCCTTGACCCAAGGGTTCATCTCGCGCTCACGGCGCCCCTCGAGCGTGTCGCGATCGACCTGCTCGCCGCGGCTAAACGCCAACACCTCGCGGTACGTGACGAGGTCGTGCTGCTTCTTCATGCGTTCCATATACACGAACGCCACGAGCATCACGACAAGCGCCACGGCGGCAAACGCCGCGGTGGGCGCGATGTGCATGCCCCAGCCCCATTCGAACTGGAACGCCGCCCACGCGCTCAGCACCAAAAACACGACCGCGCTCACGACCGTGATTGTGGAGAGGGCGTTGTACTTCTTGACCGCTTCGTTCATTACCTGTGCCATGGTTTCCACATCTCCTTTGATGAGGGAGTCCACGGTCACCCCAAACACGTTGGAAAGCAGCAGCAGGCTCTGGACATCCGGATACGTACGGCCGCACTCCCAGTTGCTGATGGTCTGGCGCGACACGTAGATGCGCTCCGCCAGATCGTCTTGGGACAGTCCGAGCTCCGTGCGATGCTCCTTGATGTGCGAGCCCAGCTCCATGCGTTTGCTCCCTAGAGGGTCGGGGTGACCCCTGTCGAGAGCCACCATGTCGTTGACGCGAGCATCGTACCATCAAAGGTCTTTATATTTGACCCCCACGGGGCAAAATCGAGCTGTCAAAAGGCTTTATATACGACATCTAGCTGGGAAAAGAACGGTCCCCAAAGGCGGATGCCTCCGGGGACCGGTTGGTGCGTATAGAGGGGGCGAGCTTGCTTTGGGTTGGTGTTGGCCCCGCCGCTCGGCTCGACTTTGGAGCGGCGGGGCTCAGCTCTGCCTCGGCGCTGGCGAGGCAGAGCACGGCTTTGCCCCGACGTCGGCAGCGGCCGAGCCCTGTCTTCCCGGCTTAGCCCTCTTCGCCTTTGGGCGTGCCCTTGAACGAGGGCTCTTTCTTTGGCAGCCTTCCCGCGCGTTTGAGGGCGTCTCGCAAGATCCATTCCACCTGACCGTTGGCGCTGCGCATCTCATCGTCCGCCCAGCGTTGGACGGCCTCCCAGATAGCGGGGTCTATACGGAGTGGATACTGCTTGCGTGCCATGACGTGCCTTCTTGTCGAATGTGCAATTTTGCACCCGTCCCCAAATTACTCATTGGTGTTGGGGTTAGTACAGCGAGCCTGCGTTGAGCACCGGGTGCGCCTCGGATTCACCGCAGAGCACCACCATGAGGTTGCTGGCCATCTGCGCCTTGCGCTCGTCGTCGAGCTCGATGGTGCCGCCGGCAGCCATCTCCTTCACGGCCATGTCGACCATGGAGACCGCGCCCTCGACGATCTTCTTGCGTGCGGCGATGACGGCCTCGGCCTGCTGGCGGCGCAGCATCGCCTGGGCGATCTCGGGGGAGTAGGCGAGGTGCGTGAGACGTGCATCGTCGACCTCGACGCCGGCGGGCGCCAGGCGCATCGCGAGCTCGCGGCGCAGGGCTTCGGAGACCTCTTCCACATTGGCGCGCAGCGTGATGGCGCCGGCGGCATCGGACTCGTCCTCCAGGTGGTCGTAGGCGTACACGCTCGCCACGTGGCGCAGCGCCGTCTCGGCCTGCATGGCGACATAGCTCTGGTAGTCGTCGACGTCGAAGAGCGCCTTGGCGGTATCGGCGACGTGCCACACCACGACGGTTGCGATCTCGATGGGGTTGCCCATTTTGTCGTTGACCTTCAGGCGCTCGCCATTCAGGGTGCGCACGCGGGTGGAGATGGTGGTGGGGTTGCCCTTGGCGGCCTTCTGCGCCGCGGCCTTGGCGGCCTTGGAATCGCTCATCTCGAGCTCGATCATCTCGCCGATCCCGGCCGATCCGCCCATGCTCTTGCTAAAGAACGGGTTGGCCCAGAAGAAGCCCTCGTCGCGGACGGTGCCCACGTACTTGCCGAACAGGATGCACACGCGCGCCTGGCCGGGCTGCAGCGAGAAGAATCCGTTGAGTGGGATGAACCACAGGCAAAACGCGAGGATGCTGAGGCCGAGCCCCCATCCGTAGACTGCGGGCGCGTCGACGCCGTCGGGCGTGCTCGCGAGCCCGATGGTGCTCCAGATAAAGAGGCCGATGATGACGATGAGCGCCACCGCCACGGCGACGAGCATGCCGTAGCCCGACTTGGCCTTGAGTTGCTTTTCCACGCTCATTGTGAGTTCCTTTCACGACTGCGCCGGCGTTTGCGTGACGTCCCCGGCGCCGCGCTCCAGATTGCGATGGGGAGGAGGCGAGTCCCCGAGCAGTCCGTGCGACTGCTGATTGCATTGTGATATCACATTGAAACCATGTCAAGGAGAATCGGATGCCGTCTCTCATGGCATAAGTGGTTCGGGGCGCCCGGCATCTACGCTCCGTAGAGGTCTTCCTGTTGCATCTTGGCTCGCAAGTCCCTATAATAGCCCCACTCACGGCTGAAGGTTTACCTCGAGATTTGGAAAGGGGAGCTGCACCATGCTTGCTTCCATGAGGATTTGGCTCTAGCCACGGTCGCGTGAGCGACCGGTACTTCGCTGCATACCACCGATCGCATCAAAGGATTATTCCATGACACAACCGAATCCCTGCGCTTCTTGGAAGCGCTCGCTCGCCATCGTCTGGATCGGCGAGTTCTTCTCCGTGCTCACGAGCTCCATTCTGCAGATGGGTCTCATCTGGCACGTCACCCTCACCACCGGCTCCGCGAGCGCCCTGTCGTTCGTGAGCCTGGCGGCCTTCTTGCCCATGGCGCTCCTCGGCGCCTTCGCGGGCACCATCGTGGACCGCACGTCCATCAAGCGTCTCATGATCGGCGCCGATCTCTTCATCGCGGCCGTGAGCCTCACGCTTGTCTTCGGCTCGCTTCGGGGCGACCTCTCTGTCGCCGTTGTGGCGGCGGTGCTGTTCGTCCGTGCGCTGGGCAGCACGCTCCATACGCCCGCCTTCAACGCGCTCACACCGCTCATCGCCCCGCCCGAGGTGCTCGGCAAGCTGGCGGGCATGCTGCAGTTCATGCAGTCGGGTAGCTATATCATCGGCAACGCCATCGCCGCGGTGGTCTACCCGGCGTTTGGTCTGACCTTCATGATCGCGCTCGATGTCGTCGGCGCGGTGCTCGCGAGCATCGCGGTGGCGACCTCCGGCATCAAGACGCCGGCGCCCGAGCGCCATACGCCCGAGGAGAACGCCGAGGCGTCGCACCGCGCGGTGCGGGCCTTCCTATTGGAGACGGCCAACGGGTACCGCGAGCTCAAACGCCATCACGGTCTGTTCGCCATGCTCTGGATAGGCTTCGCCTTCTCGGTCCTGTTCTCGCCCATATCCGCGCTGTTCCCGCTCATGGTGTTCGACCATTTTGGGGGCACCACTACGCAGTCGGCTATCGCGGAGATCGCGTTCTCGGTCGGCATGATCTCGGCGAGCGGCTGGATCGGGGCGACGGGTGGCCTTAAGAACCGCGCGCTTTCGTGCACGCTGGCCATCGGCCTCTTCGGAGCGGGCACGCTCGCGGGCGGCCTCGTGCCCCCTTCCGCGCTCGTTGTGTTTCTGGGGCTTACGTTCGCGATGGGGGTCTCGAGTCCGCTGTACAGCGCGCCGCAGATGGCGCTCATGCAGGAGCGCGTCGATCCCGAGTGCATGGGCCGCGTCTTCGGTCTGTACGGAGCGGTCTGCAGCTGGGCTATGCCCGTGGGGCTCGTCGCATCGACCTTGTTCGCGGACGCCATCGGCGTAAGCGCGTGCTTCGTGCTCATCGGTGCTGCAATGGTGATCCTAGCAGGCATCACCTGGGCGATCCCGAGCATCCGCAAGATTGGGTAGCGCTCTGGCGGAGTGCGTTTCGTTTCGGACGGCTCGTAGGGTCGCTGCGACGTGAAGGGTGGTCGACGGTGCGCATGCGAGGGCGCCGTCGACCACCCTTTTGTTTAATTCGTCTGGCCCGGCGCCGATCATCATCTGTTCGCCGGGCGATTGCGATGCCGCCGCTTGCCGATACGCGGCTCCTTACGTTGTGCGCATCCCATCGTTCTGGCAGCGTTTCCTGCAGTTAATCTCCAGAGCCCGAGGCGGTGGCCCCCATGAGTAATCTGCTCGAATCCATTCTGCGCGTCGGTATGACCGTGTTCATCGTCGGCCCGCTCACTGCATGGGTCGCCCGCCGCGGCGCGCGCGAGCGCAGTGAGGCAACGGACAGCCTCGATTGCTTCACGGTGCGCATGCCCGCAGCCATCCGCACGATCATCGCCTGCTGCGCCGTCGCGTTCGAACTGCTCATGCTGGGTGTCTACGTCTGGCAGGGCGTCTCGCTGGGCGAGTGGGACCACGAACTTGTGTGGTTCGGTCATGCCATGGCGCTCGCGGGTATGGCTATCTGGGCCTTGCTGAGCATCCCGCGTATCGACGTGGACGGTGGGCGCATTCTCTCGCGTAACGCCTTCGGCATCCGCAAGGAGACGACGTTTGGCAACATCACCCGTGCAACGCTTCACGCGCAGATGATGAGGATCGACCTGTTCGAGGGCGACCGGAAGTTCTGCTCGATAAGCCTCGAGGGGGTGTGCTCGCTCAACCTCCTCGCCCGTCTGGAGGAAGGGGGCATCGAAGTCTCGGACGCCGTCGACGGTCCCATGACCAAGGCGGGCCTGTGTTGGTCTGCCATCAAGCCGTTGACGATTGTTTTCAACGGCATGGCCCTCGTCTTCTCGTTCGTGATCGCCTTCATGGCTGTTTTCACCGAAGATGGAGCCCGCTTGCTCTTACTCGTCCCGTTCCTCTTCCTGTTCATAGGGGGGTTCCTGCCCCTGCTCATGCTCAGCATGCCCGCCCGCGGCATCCTCGAGATCGGCAGGCAGGAGCGCGAACTCGGTTTCTCCTTCTCCGAGGAGATGGCAAGCCGAGGTGCCACGGGCACTTCGCTTGTCGACGACGATTGGTTCATCGAGATCAGCAACGCCCGCGTCGTGGCGTTTCGCCGCGATTACCTCAAGAAGATCACGGCGCACGAGAACAGCGAGAGCGGCGACCGCTGCACGGTGACCACGAGGGGTGGTCGCAAAATCAAAGTGTATGCAGCGGGCAGCACGCTCGAGGACCTGCGCACGTGGTTCAAACAGGGCGCCAAGGCCAGAAGTACGGTCGACCGTGCAGAGGACGCGCTCGAGGCGACCGTCTGAGCGGGCTGCCTGTCATAGATTCAAATACGGGAAGGGGCGCAGTTCAGTTGGCGCCCCTTGTCATACCAGGCCTGCGGGCCAGCGAGAGGCCTGCAGGTCGACATGCCCATTGGCGAGGAAGGCAACGCCTTCATCCTCGAGCAATGCACGCTGCACCTCGGGTCTGCCGAAGGCGAACCCCTCCGCGAGGCGTCCGTCGGCGAATACGATGCGATGACAGGGGATGGTGCCGGGTTCCGGATTGACGTGCAGGGCGTATCCCACATATCGAGCTCGACGGGGCTCACCAACGAGCTTGGCGATCTGACCATACGTGGCAACCATGCCGCAGGGCACCTGGCGCACCATGTCGTATACGCGGTTGAAGAATCCGTCGGTGTTCCGGTCCGCCATGCCATCCTCACTTTCGATCGATACCGCCATTGTAGTCAAGAAAGACGCCTCACATGTGCGGGGCGCCTTTCCAAAGAGGTGTTGCGCGAGGGGAGGGAAGGCGCAACGTTCGTGTCGAAGGTCTTTAATTCGCCTGTGCCTTCGTTGAGTTAACTATAGCTAATTCTATGAGACCCAAGTCGTAGACCGACGAGCACACGGCCTCTCCACAAGTTAACCAAGGGTTACAAATAGAAAGACGCGGCGTCATGCGGGCGTTAGGGCTCGAGGAATCGCTCGACGAGCTCGGAGAAAGCGCCGTCGGTCCCGGCCGTTTCAAGAACGACATCGCAATACGGCCGCACGCCGTCGGTGACATTCGCCACGCCGATGCCCAGTCCTGCCGCCTTGATCATGGAGAGGTCGTTTGCGGAATCGCCAACGGCGATGACCTCGGACATCGGAATTCCCAGCATATCGGCAAGGCGCGTGAGCCCCGTCCCTTTGTCAACGCCTGCGGGCATGAGTTCGAGGTAGCGCTTGGAGGAGAAGGTGATGTCAACGCCGAGTCGCTCGGCCATCGGCGCGAGCTTGCGGCCCAATTCCTGCAGCGCATCGAAGTCCCAGTCGACGTACAGGATCTTCACGATGCCACGGCCTTCAAGGAATGAGAGGTCGGGGTGGTCAGATCCGCGAAAATGAGTGACCCCGGTGATCGATTCCAGATAGTCGCGCTCCCGTGTGGGTGCGTCATTCACGAACACGTGGCCGTCGGCGACGTTGACGTGCATGCAGAGTCCGAGTTCGAGCCCCTTTGCATAGATCGCGTTCGCGCATTCGTTGGAAAGGCCGCAGGTGGTGAGCGGGGTGGGGTCTCCCACGCGGTTGATGAAGCCGCCGTTATAGGAGAGCACATAGCCGTCTTCGATCAGCTCGCGGGCCTCCCCCGAGAAGTTGTCCATGATAGAGGAATACCATCGCCCGCTCGAAGGGACGAACAGCACACCGAGCTCCCTCATGCGTTTGAGTGCCCGGAGATTGGACGCCGGGATGGCGTGGTCGGCATCGAGAAACGTCTCATCCATATCGCTGGCAACAAGTCGGTACATGCAATCCCCCATACAACGTAAAAAACGAGGCGGGCTTATTATCGCCCACCTCGTAAGACCTTGGCTATGTCGAAGGCATGGACACGTGAAGATGGCCCATTCGCGTGTCGCGGCGCGTTTCCGCGAGCCGGATGGCTTAGTACACCATGCCCATGGCCTCGCGCACCTCGGCGAGCGTGGCCTCGGCGACCTCGTTGGCGCGGCGGTTGCCCTCGTGCAGGACGTCCTTGACGTAGTCCATATCCTGGACCAGTTCCTCGCGGCGGGCGCGGATGGGGGCAAAGTACTCGTTCACGCTTTCGGTGACGTACTTCTTGAGCTGGCCGGAGCCGCCCATGCCGATCTCCTCGGCGATCTCGACCTCGGAACGGCCGGTGCAGATGGCGGCTGTCGAAAGCAGACCGGACACACCGGGACGGGCTTCGGGGTCGAACGTGATCATGCGCTCGCCGTCGGTCTGGCTCTTCTTGATGCGCTTGGCCGTCTCCTCGGCGGTCATCGAAATATTGATGGCGTTGCCGTAGCTCTTGCTCATCTTTCGACCGTCCAAGCCGGGCAGCAGTGGGGTCTCGGACAGCAGCGCGTCGACCTCGGGGAACACCTTGCCGTAGCGGTTGTTAAAGCGGCGGGCGATGGTGCGGGTGAGCTCGATGTGCGGCAGCTGGTCGCGGCCGACGGGCACGACGTTGCCCTTGCAGAACAGGATGTCGCAGGCCTGATGCACCGGGTAGGTGAGCAGAAGGCCGGTGAGCTCGTGGCCCGAGGCCTCCATCTCGGCCTTGACGGTGGGGTTGCGCGCCAGCTCGGCCTCGGAGACCAGCGACAGGAACGGCAGCATGAGCTGGTTGGCGGCGGGCACGGCGGAGTGCGCGTAGATCATGGTCTTGTCGGGGTCGATGCCGCAGGCAAG
Organism: Collinsella sp. AF31-11; assembly: GCF_003475605.1. Classification (NCBI taxonomy): domain Bacteria; kingdom Bacillati; phylum Actinomycetota; class Coriobacteriia; order Coriobacteriales; family Coriobacteriaceae; genus Collinsella; species Collinsella sp. AF31-11. The sequence continues at coordinate 39,318 of NZ_QRQS01000015.1, read as the reverse complement.
GTAGTCCATGACCATGTTGTACACGTTGTCCTGGATGTGCTCGGTGGTGTCGCGGTCGGTGATGACCTGGTAGTCGGCGATGAGCACGTTGGTCTTGGCGCCCATGTCCTGCAGCTCGACACGGCCCTTGAGGGTACCGAAGTAGTGGCCCAGGTGCAGACGGCCGGTGGGGCGGTCGCCGGTGAGCATGGTGTACTTCTCGGGGTGCTGCGGCAGGTCGGCGCGGATCTGGTTGCTGCGCTCGAGGCTGACCTCATAGCTGAGCTCGTTGGGCATGCTGTCTCCTTTTGGGTTGAGTGCCTGGCCGGCATTGTCGGTCTTGGTTGAAGATGAAGCTACCAGAGAAACGGCGTCTCTTGCCGGAATCAACGATGGTTTTCGCCGTGTCGTCCCGCAGGGTCGTTTCCCTTCTTGGGAAGGAGCCCCTCGATATGTTCGAGCCGCTCCTCATGGGCCACGTGCGCCGCGCGCTCCTCGGCGGCGAAAGCGGGGTCTTCGGGCGTGACGGTCTCATCTCGCTGTCGACTCCGGTACCACCGCGACGGGGCTCCTGAGCCTGCTCGTCGACAAGCCGGTGACTATCTACACCACCAACGGCTATGCATGTCGGTTTACGGGCGAGCTTGCTGCTAAGGTGGTGGTAATTGGCGGCGACTTCAACCCCGTTACCTGCTCGCTCACCGGTCCTATGGTTGAGAGCGCGCTGCGCGAGCTGTACTTTGACCGGGCGTTTATAGATGTCAACGCGGTGGACGAGGACCGCGGCATCATGACGCCAGGTTATCCCGAGGCTATCAAAAAACGTATCGTGATGCAGAATTCCCGGGCGAGTTACGTACTCGCCGATAGCTCCAAGTTCCACGTGTTTTCAAATGTAAAGGTGTGCGACCTGGAGGGCTTTACTGTTATTTCCGACAAGCGCGACGCCAAAATCGGCGAACGCGTCAAAATGATCACGGCCTAGGACACTGGGGCATCGCATCTTGCCCTCAAGCCGTTGCCCACGTAATGAAGCGTGGGGCAAACGTGCGCCCCATTCCTGATTTGGGGACTAGCTTAGTTCGTCGGCTATTTGGTGCTCGTAGAAGGCTTCTGCTACGGCGTTAAAGTCGCGGGCGAAGTCTTCCATGGTTCCACGCCAGGTGGCTCGGCCGGGCTTTCCTTGGCCCACATAGGCGGTTTGAATGCCGCAGTCGGGGCTGGGGAAATCGCGCTTGGGGTCGTTGCCCACCATGAGAACCTCATGTGGCTCGAGCCCCATGACCTGCAGCTGCTCTAGATAATATGTGGCATCGGGCTTGCAGCGCGTGGCGTTGCCCATGTGCGTTACGAGCTCGAAGGGCGCGTCTGTCAGCTCGCCCCAGCCCATGCGGCACTCGATGGCCCCTTGGGGAAAGCTGGGGTTGGTGAAGAGCGCACAGCGCAGCCCCGCGTCCTGTACGGCTTGAAGCGCGGCGTGCGCACCCGGCATGGCTTTTGCGTTGATCATGTCATCGTTCTTGTACGGCAGAACTTCGTGATCGTAGTAGGTAAACGCCTCGTAGATAAGTGGGTCCGAGAGGCAAATGCCGCACCGGCGCTCGACCTCGGTCTGGTAAAACTCAAGATTGGTGCGATTGTCCGTGCTGCTGCGGCGATTGGCGTTGAGGTCGACCAGGATGGTGCCGAGGCGCGCCATCGTGCCCCCGCGGCTGCGACGTCCGATATCCGCGAGCATCGACGAGACATCCTTAAAATAGCGAAGGATGAACGCGTTGAGGTTGATGCTAAGAAGCGTCTCGTCCATATCGAAAACGACTGCTTTGAGCACGCGGGCACCTTTCTCGAAAAATCGTTCCAGAATCGTATGTCTGGGATACTTTACCCCAAAGCAGTGTGCCTAGCTGCTCATCGTCAACTTGTGGAGACAGTCGTTCACAAGATTGCGAAAAAGTCTCCATACGAGTAAAAAATCGCAGTTCACGCTTGAAATCGAAGCGATTTCCCCGTAATCTATACGGACGTGATTGCATAAGCGTCACATCAGTATCTGTCGGCTCCCGAGTGTTCCTAAACGTTGTGTGCTTGTCGCACCCATCTGTAGGTCCTAGCAATCGGGGCCCCGTAGTTCGAAAGGGGTCCACCTTTGAGTGAGATTCAGAACTCGTCCATTTTCTCTCTTGACGATGTCAACGAGGAGGAGATGAACAACCTCATCGACGGTACGATTACCGACTTTGATGAGGGCGATCTCGTTAACGGCACTGTCGTTAAGATCGAGCATGACGAGGTGCTCGTTGACATCGGATTCAAGTCCGAGGGCGTTATCCCGGTCCGCGAGCTGTCCATCCGCAAGGACGCTAACCCTGCAGACATCGTTGCACTCGGTGATCCCATCGAGGCCCTGGTTCTCCAGAAGGAGGACAAGGACGGTCGTCTGGTCCTGTCCAAGAAGCGTGCCGAGTACGAGCGTGCTTGGAACCGCATCGAGGAGAAGTTCAACTCCGGCGAGAACGTCGAGGGCGAGGTTATCGAGGTTGTCAAGGGCGGCCTGATCCTCGACATCGGCCTGCGCGGCTTCCTGCCCGCTTCCCTCGTCGACCTCCGTCGCGTCAAGGACCTCACCTCCTACATGGGCACCCGCATCGAGGCCCGCGTCATCGAGATGGACCGCAACCGCAACAACGTCGTCCTCTCCCGTCGCGTCGTGCTCGAGGAGTCCCGTAAGGCCGAGCGCTCCGAGATCCTGTCCAAGCTCAAGTCTGGCATGCGTCTCCAGGGCACCGTTTCCTCCATCGTCGACTTCGGCGCCTTCGTCGACCTCGGCGGTATCGACGGCCTCATCCACATCTCCGAGCTCTCCTGGAACCACGTCAACCATCCTTCCGAGGTTGTCAAGGTCGGCCAGGAGGTCGAGGTCGAGGTTCTCGACGTCGATCTCAACCGCGAGCGCATCTCCCTGGGTCTCAAGCAGACCACCGAGGATCCGTGGCGCGCACTGGTCAAGAAGTACCCCGTCGGCGCTATCGTCGAGGGCACGGTGACCAAGCTTGTCCCGTTTGGCGCTTTCGTCGACCTGGGCGAGGGCATCGAGGGCCTGGTGCACATCTCCGAGATGGCCAACAAGCACGTCGATCAGCCTTCTCAGGTCACCCACGTGGGCGACAAGGTTCAGGTCAAGGTCATGGAGATCGACCTCGACCGTCGTCGTATCTCCCTGTCCATGAAGTCCGCTGCTGAGACTCTGGGCGTCGAGATCGAGGTTACCCCGCTGCCTTCCGAGAAGAAGGACGAGGAGACCGACGCCGAGTAAATCGGTTTGACGATCACTTGTTTTAAGGGATCCGTCCGTAATGGACGGGTCCCTTTTTGCATTTACTGCCGAGATGTTCGGTAGTGCCTGCGCGTAACGCTGCTTGGGCTATTCGCTTGCTATTGAGTTGTCGGTGCATGAAAAAACGCCGACATCCCGCCTCGGGGAGGAGGCGGGAACGCACCGAGTAGACGGAGGGGTGCGGAGCGCGGTCGCGTCTCGACTGACGACGTTGCCCATCGGCGTTCCTATTGTACTGCATGACATGGTTCTTGGTTTATCGTGTCGAGCGCTTGTGTTGTGCCGCTGCCTATGCTGACGGTGTGCTACACTCTTGCACTGCTGAGTGGGCCAGACGGTCGCGCGATGTGCTGCTTGCAGCACGCGTGAGGAAAGTCCGGGCTCCAGAGGGCGGGATGCCGGCTAACGGCCGGGCGGAGTGATCCGACGGAAAGCGCCGCAGAAAAGAAGACTCCCACCTGCGCCGCAAGGCGTAAAGGGAAAAGCTGAAACGGTGGTGTAAGAGACCACCAGCGTCGTGGCAACACGGCGGCTTGGCAAGCCCCATCCGGAGCAAGCGCGAATAGGAACGCTATGGGCCGGCCCGGTCCGCGTTCGGGTAGCGTGCGTGGAGCTGCACGGTAACGTGCAGACAAGATAAATGACCGTTCACGACAGAACCCGGCTTATAGGCCCACTCAGCACTTTGTTGACGCTGCGAACCCGTCAGCGCGGCAATCTGCCTTTCAAGCCTTCGGGCATGACCATAAGGTCAATGCCCTCAGCTTTCAAGGCACCTTGCTCGCGCTGACGGGTTCTCGCCTTCGACGGCGTCAGCTGGCCGATTTGGCGCTCATTCGTCGGTCGCCGTCATAAGGCGTGCTCCCTCCTCTTTCGGGCCAAATCGACTCAGCTGACGCCGTCTCGCTGTTTTTGCCTGGTCATCGGTGTCGCCGTTCTATTTACCGGGGTAAACGGTACGGCCTTTGCCGTATTATTGAGGCTGTTTGTTGCTTTGCTTGTTGTTGAGGGGCTTTGTTGGACAGCTATTTTACTCTGCAATCGAATATTGAGGCTTCGGGCGAGTTTGTGGACCGTAAGAGCCGGTTTATTGCCCAGCTGGTCCATATTGAGTCTGAGGATGAGGCGAATACCTTTATCGAGATGGTCCGCAAGCGTCATTACGATGCTCGACACAATGTTCCCGCTTGGATTTTGGTCGATGGACGCGAGCGTCAGAGCGACGACGGTGAACCGAGTCGAACCAGCGGCATGCCGACGCTCGAGGTGCTTCGCAGTGCTGGGCTCAAAAATGTTTGCTGCGTGGTAACGCGCTATTTTGGTGGCACGCTGCTGGGGCCTGGTGGCTTGGTGCGCGCCTATACCGCGGCGACGCAGGCGGCGGTGGCAGCGGCTCAGGAGTCCGGGCAGATCGTCGAGATGACGAGTGTCGTGCCTGTTGACGTGCGTGTGGCCTATCCGCAGTATGAGCAGGTGCTTCGCTTGGCGCAGGATTCGGGTGCCAAGGTTTCGGATACCGATTACGCGGATGCCGTGACGATTCATTTGATGTTTAAGGCGGGGGAGCAGGAGTCGTTTTGCGCCAAGATGCGCGAGCTTATGGCCGGTCGCGAGGAGATCGAAGTCGGCGCTCCCGAATTTGCTGAGTTCTAACGGCGACGGCCGGCGTGCTTTTGGATGGATCCCAAGCGTGCCGGCCGTCGTTTTCTGTTGCTGCCGTTTACTCGGCGAGCTGCTTTAGCATATCGCAGGCGATCTCGACGGCATCGTCGATGCAGCCGGGGCAGCTGCGGAGCGGACCCTTATCCGATCCGATGCCCTTGAGCGTGCCGCAGACAGTCGTCGTGTTCTTCTCGCCAAAACGCTTGGCGATCTCGCGCGACAGCTTGTAGGTCTTGCCCTTGGTCTTGGGGTTTTCCATGCCGTCGCTCATTACAAAGCCCATGATGGCCACGGCGCCCGAGATGGCGCCGCAGGTTTCGGTCATACCGCCCATGCCGGCGCCAAAGCCCTCGGTGAGGGTAAAGGCGACCTGGGGGTCGAGTCCGACGGCAGGCGCGAGCGTGCAGGCGACGGCCTGTGCGCAGTTAAAACCGCGGGCGTGGTATTCGGCAGCCTGAGCTTGGCAGGCGGCGGCGTCGAGCTGGGCAGTATCGATTTGCTTCATCGTTGTCTCCTTGATCACGGTGTACCCGCCTATGGTACCCTTGCTGGCGCACTCACTCATCGAGACCCCAGCGCATATCTTATTGTTTTTCGCCATCGAACGCTTTCTTAAGATTTGGGACAAATAAACCTGATTAATTTGTCCCATAACCTATTGGCGGGATGGGTTGAGAGGGGTGCGGGGTAGCGGTATCGTGAACCGAATAAAACAAAACCCAAGTAAGGGAGTTGGATATGAGCGAGCAGACCATCGGTACCACGTGTGTTCAGGGCGGTTATCGCCCGGGCGATGCGGAGCCGCGCCAGGTGCCCATCTACCAGTCCACCACGTGGAAGTACGACACGTCCGAGCACATGGGCAAGCTGTTTGACCTGGAGGAATCGGGCTACTTCTACAGCCGTCTGCAGAATCCCACGTGCGATCTGGTTGCCGCCAAGATCTGCGAGATGGAGGGTGGTACCGCTGCGATGCTCACGAGTTCGGGCATGGCTGCGAACTTCCTTGCGATCTTTAACGTGGCCGGCGCCGGCGATCACGTGGTCGCCAGTTCTGCCATCTATGGCGGTACCTACAACCTGCTCGCCCATACCATGGGTCGTATGGGTCTGACTTGCACGTTTGTGGCCCCTGACTGCACCGATGAGGAGCTCGAGGCTGCCTTCCGCCCCAACACCAAGCTCGTCTTTGGCGAGACCATCGCCAACCCCGCCCTTGCCGTGCTCGATATTGAGCGCTTTGCCAAGGCCGCGCATGACCATGGCGTGCCGCTGATGGTCGACAACACCTTCCCGACGCCCGTGATGTGCCGTCCCTTTGAGTGGGGCGCCGACATCGTTACGCACTCTACCACCAAGTACATGGATGGACACGCTGCCTACCTGGGCGGCGTGATCGTCGACCACGGCCAGTTTGACTGGATGGCCCATGCGGATAAGTTCCCGGGTCTCACCACGCCCGATGAGAGTTACCACGGCGTGACGTATGCCGAGAAGTTCGGTCGCGAGGGTGCCTTCATTACCAAGGCAACCGCTCAGCTCATGCGCGACCTTGGCCCCATGCAGAACCCGCAGGCGGCGTTCTTCTTGAACAGCTCGCTCGAGAGCCTGCATGTGCGCATGCCGCGTCATTGCGAGAACGGCCTGGCCGTTGCCAAGTTCCTGCAGAGCCATCCCAAGGTGCGCTTTGTGAGCTATCCGGGTCTGGAGGGCGACAAGTACTATGACCTGGCTCAGAAGTACATGCCCAACGGTACTTGTGGCGTCGTGAGCTTTGGCTTTAACGGTGGTCGTGCGGCGGCCGAGACCTTTATGAAGAGCCTTAAGCTCGCCCAGATCGCTACGCACGTGGCCGATGCGCGCACCTGCTGCTTGCATCCGGCAAACGCCACCCATCGCCAGATGAACGATGAGGAGCTCATCGCCTGTGGCATCTCCGCCGACATGGTGCGTCTGTCGTGCGGCCTCGAGGACACGGCCGATCTGATTGCCGACCTTGAGCAGGCGCTTGAGCAGTGCTAGGCTAGCGTTCGCACAAGGCGCCGATGCTGGCAGAAAGCTTCGGTGACCTTTCGTTCCGATTCCGTAGGCGGGACCCCAATCGCGAGTGTTTGCAGGCGATTGGGGCCCCGTTTTTGTGTTGGGCCACTCGAAAGGATGGATATGGAGAAAACTGCAGGGCAGCTGCGCCGCGAGCACATTGCCCTAGAGGGCGACACCCATGGCAAGAACAAATGGGCGATTCTGTTTACCGTGCTCATCATGACGTTTATGTCGTGTCTGGATTCGACCGTCGTGACCGTGGCGTTGCCCGTGATGCAAAAGGAGCTGGGCGTGGGCCTCGACCACATCCAGTTGGTGAGCTCGGTGTACCTGCTTGCGACATGCGTGGCTATGCTGCCGTTTGGCCGCTTGGGCGACGTGCGCGGCAAGGTGGGCGTATTCCAGCTGGGTGTAATCGTTTTTACGGCCGGCTCGCTGCTTTGCGGCCTTTCGAGTTCGCTCGAAGTTCTTATTCTGGCACGCATTGTGCAGGGCGTCGGCTGCGCGGCGGCCATGGCCAACAACATGGGTATCATCACCGAGTCGTTTCCGGCGCGCGAGCGCGGTCGTGCCATGGGTATTCTCGCGACCTTCGTGGCCCTCGGCATGATGTGTGGCCCCGTGCTGGGTGGCATGCTGGTGGCAAGCTTTCCCTGGGAGAGTATCTTCCTCATCAACCTGCCCATTGGCGTCATCTCGTTTATCGTGGGGCTCTACACGCTACCGCATGTTAAGCCGGAGGCCGGCGAGCGTCCCATGTCGCTGGCGGAGGCCGCGCGTCGCTGCTTTGCAAATTCGGCCTTCACCATCAACCTCGCCTGCATGCTCATCGTGTTCGTTGGTATTGGCGCATCAGAGTTTATCCTGCCGTTCTATTTTCAGGACGCCCACGGCTTTGGTTCCGGCATTTCCGGATTGCTCTTTTTGGCGCTGCCGATGGTGAATGCCTTTATCGGCCCGCTTTCGGGTACGGTTTCGGACCGTGTTGGCTGCGAGGGTCCCACGGCGGTCGGCCTAGGCGTGTACGTATGCGGTCTTTTTGCGGTAAGCACGCTCGACGAGCACTCTTCCATCCCTGTGATCGTGTGTTGCGTCGCGTTTATGTCGTGCGGTACGTCGATTTTCCAGAGCCCCAATAACTCGCTGTATATGGGCTCGGCTCCGCGCGAAGCGCTCGGCTTTGCGGGCAGCCTGGGTAGCCTGGCGCGCTATGCGGGTATGGCAGTGGGCATTACAGCGGCATCGCATATCCTGTATGGGCAGATGAGCGTGGCGATGGGCGAGGCCGTGACCAGTATTGTTGCAGGTCGTCCGGATGTGTTCCTGTTTGGTTTTCGCTCGGTATTCTACGTGCTCATGGCTGTGGCGGCAGCGGGCTTTGCGCTCGCCATGGTGCGTTTGGTGAGGATACGCGCCCGCCATTAGTGTGTTGAGGGGCTGTCTGCCACGATTCGCGCCGTCCCAAAAGACTGGTTTGTGGTGCGATGTGGCTTGTGGGGCGGGCGGGGGTCGGTCCGTGGTAGACTACCGAACAACGTTTATTAATCGCGCGGCATCCTTGCCGCGAGAAGGGGTTGCCTCATGCAGGAGCTTGAGGATCGTATTCGCCATGACGGCATCGTAAAGGCCGGTAACGTCCTTAAGGTTGATGCCTTCCTCAATCACCAGTGCGACGTTGAGCTGTTTGACCACATGGGCGCCGAGTGGGCCCGTCTGTTCGAGGGCGTCGAGATCAACAAGATCCTGACGATTGAGGCTTCGGGCATTGGCATGGCCTGCATCGCGGCTCAGCATTTTGGCGGTGTGCCGGTGGTCTTTGCCAAGAAGGCGCAGTCCATCAACCTCGACGGCGAGCAGTATGCCACGACCATCTACTCCTTTACCAAGCAAAAGGAGTACCCGGTCATCGTTGGTAAGCGTTTCCTGTCCGAGGGCGACAAGGTCCTGATCATCGACGACTTCTTGGCCAACGGCTGCGCGCTCGAGGGTCTTATCAAGATCTGCGAGGCTGCGGGTGCCGAGGTATCCGGCATTGGCATTGCGGTGGAGAAGGGCTTCCAGGGCGGTGGCGATAAGCTCCGCGAGCGTGGCTTCCGCGTTGAGAGCCTGGCCCGTATCGCCGATATGGACTGCGAGACCGGCGAGATCACCTTCGCCTAAGCGCGCAACACAAGCGATTGGTATGCGATGTGACAAAGGGACTGTCCCTTTGTCACATTTTTTTGTATGAGGGGAGGTGTTGATATGGATGAGAACAAGATGGGATGGCGCGAGTATGCGGGCTATGCCGCGATGTCGGCTGAGGAGTTGGCGCGCGATTGCGAGTTGCAGGTGTTTCGCGCGACAGGTCCGGGCGGTCAGGGCGTGAACACGACGGACTCGGCGGTGCGCATGAAGCATGTGCCCACAGGGATTACCGTGACGGCGCGCGAAAGCCGTAGTCAGTTCCAAAATCGCGCGAGCTGCCTGCGCAAGCTGCGCGCCGAGCTCGAGCGTCGCGGGCGTCCACCGCGCCGACGTGTAAAGACCAAGGTGCCCCAGCGCTCTCGTCAGCGCAGGCTCAATGACAAGCACTTCAATGCCATTAAAAAGGCCAACCGGCGCAAGCCGGGCAGGGACGAGTAGTCGCTTGTTCCACTGGTCTTGCTAGCGGGTAGGGTGCCAAACTTGGAGGGCGCTGCCGAGGACATCGACCTCGATGCGCGAGGCGACAACGGGCTCGCCGTCAGCTTGGATGGGGTAATCGGGCTGCTCGAAGGTGAGCTCGGCATGGCGGCAGCGGCGCATACGAACCGGCGGCAACTTGGTGTGGTGGCCGTCCTTGGCCGAAAGGAACATGGGTAGGGCAACCGCGCGGGGGACGGGGCCGCAGGCGTAGCATACGTCGAGTATGCCGTCGCAGGGGTCGGCATCGGGACAGATGCGATAGCCCGAGCCATAGGTGGGGCCCAGCTGAATCGCCATGATAATCGCCCGCACGCGCTCGGCGGGGGCGCCGTCAAAGGTGACCGTCATGGGGTAGTTGCGATAGCGCAGGCCAAACTGTTCAAGCCCTGAGAGAGTGTAGAGCGGAGCACCCGTCAAGCCGGTCTTCTTGCGCAACTCGGTGGTGCCCAGGCCGATGGCGGCATCGATGCCGACCGAGAGCGTCTGGTCGTAGTACTCCACCGAGGCCTCGCCGCTTCCGCTTGCGGGATTCCATGAGCGAATACGCCCGATGTCCTGACGTTGCAGCTCACAGGTGAGCAGCGCGCCAAAATCCTTACCGGAGAAATCGTCGATTCCGAGCGTCTGGGCAAAATCGTTGCCGGAGCCCACGGGCAGGACGGCAAGGGCGGGACGGATGGCCTCTTCCTGCGCCATGAGCCCATTGACAACCTCGTGGATCACGCCGTCGCCGCCGAGTGCGATAACCGTGCGGTAGCCCTGGGCCTGTGCGGCAAGTTCCTTGGCATGCCCCATGCGCTCGGTCAGCACCAAGTCAAACTGGGACGCGCGCGCGGTCATGTCCAAAAAGCGCTGCAGGCGCTCGGCAACCTCGCGCGCCGCGCCCGACTGGGCAGCGGGGTTGGCGATGATGAGCGTGCGACCAAAATCACTTGCGTGCATGGGGCGACTCCCAGCGTGTAGCGTGACGGTGCTGCCGCGATCAGGTCGAATTGCCCGATTGTGGCTGCACGGTGATTACTACGTCTACTCTATCAGGTCGTTGTGGCGCTCGATAGCATCCGCCACCGTGCCGCCCTCGTCCACAATAAGCGAACGGCGTTTGGGTGAGATGATGCGCTGCGCGGGATATACGCCGCGGTGTCCGCCGACGAGATAGCTAATAAACGAGACGATGACAAAGAAGCCTGCGGCCGTTCCATGGAACAGGTCGATAGCCATCATGCAGGTGGTGATGGGCACGTTGAGGCCGGCGCAGAAGACGCCGAGCATGCCGAGGGCCGCCATAAAGCTCGGGTCGAGTCCAGCGAGGCAACCGATCCAGCCACCGAGTGCCGCACCGATGCCAAACAGGGGCGTGACCTCGCCGCCTTGGAAGCCCGCGCCCAGGGTAAGCGCTGTGACGACCAACTTGATGACTGCGTCCGCCAGGGTGGTGTTGCCTGCAAATCCGGCGCCGGAAAGCCACGTGGAAAGGCCGGCGTAGTCCCAGGCGTCGAGTATCGCGTAGGCCGCGAGCACCACGAGCGCGCCCACGAGTGCGCGAGCAAGGTAGTTGGTGATAAAGCGACCGTACAGGCTTTTGACGGTTCGAACCGACCAGGCAAAGAGACGTGCCGTCAGGCCAAAGATAATGCCTCCGATAACGACGATGGCAACCGTTCTGGGCGTCATGTCGGGAACGCTGGCGATGACGTTGCTCTCGTACTGGGTGCCCATAGCGAGTGACGTAAAGTAGCCGGTAAACGAGGCGACCAGGCAGTAGATGCCCGCGGTGTAGTCGATCTTGCCGATAAAGCACATCTCCATGCCAAAGAAAGCTCCGGCAAGGGGCGAACCGAATACGGCGCCAAAGGCCGACGAGATGCCGGCGAGCATGAGGTCGTGGTGGTCATGCTTTTTGAGGTGGGCGAGGCTCGAGATGTTGCTGGCGATGGTGCCGCCAATCTGCACTGCGGCTCCCTCGCGACCGGCCGATCCGCCCGTTAGGTGCGTGAGCGTGGAGCAGACGAAGGTGAGGACGGCCATGCGCATATGGATGAGGCGTGTGCCCAGAGCGGAGTCGATGACCAGGTTGTTGCCACGCTTGGCGGCGAGACCGTGGTTTTTGTACACCCATGCGGTGGCAAGGCCCACAACGGGAAGCAGCGCGTAAATCCACTCATGGTGCTCGCGATAGTCAGTCGCGATATTCAGCGAGGCTAAAAACGCCCAAGCGGCAACGCCCATGGCGAGCGAGACGATGACGACGAGCACGAGCAACTTGGCGCTCGCGAGCATGTTGCGGGCATTGCGGCGCGTGTCGGCGGCCAAGAGCTGCTCAGAGCGGGTGAGCTGGTTGCGACCGCTGATGATCAAGTCGGCCGGAGAGAAGGTTCTGCCGTCTTTGTCCTGACGGGCGTCATCAGACTGGTCGAGTGTATTTTCACGTTTATCGATAAAAGCCATAACGTCCTCTTTTTTGTTGTGATGCATGCATTATAGGACGGCGCCCTCAGTCTCAAGGCGATTGGCAGGTTTCGGATCTGTTACGAGAGGCGCGTAGCCGACAGGTGTATTTGCCGTTGCGGGCCATGTCTTGAGCGGGCAGCGGGGGATTATACTGAACCAAACATAAAGAATCGGCGCTGCCGTTGCGCGCCGTGGCATGTAAGATCGCATCTCGATGCGTCCCGGCAAGGCCATCACGTTTGGCCTGCTTGGGGGCAAGCCGTTTTTGGGGCTTTCGGGTAATCCCGCGGCGGCGTATGCGGGCTTTGAGATGCTCGCCCGCCCCGCGATCCGCAAGATGCGCGGCTTTGCCGAGGGTACGCGTCCCGTGCAGCAGGCGATATTGACGCACGGCGTGAAGAAGCGCCAGGACCGACGCTTCTTCGATCGCGCCACGGTTTTGCGCGACCCCGAGACCGATGAGCTGCTGGTGACCGAGGCCAAGACGCAGAATTCGGCGCTACTCGGCACGATGCAGCGGGCCAACTGCCTGCTGCGTATTGACGAAGGGCCGTGTGAGCTCAAGGCGGGAGATGTTGTGGACGTTGTGCGCGTCGACCTGCCCGAGGGAACGGTGCTATAGGAGGAACGCTATGGAGTTGAAGATATCGATCGTGACGTGCTCGGATACGCGCGACCTTGCCCAGGACGAGGCAGGTGCCGCACTCGAGGAGCTTATCGAGGCGCAGGGATGGAGGGTCGCCTCACATGTGGTTGTGCGCGACGACGTCAGCGAAATCGGTGATGCCATTGTGGAAGCCGCCGATGAGTGCCGCGCCAATGTCGTGCTCACCTGCGGCGGAGTAACCTTACGGGCTGCTCCGCCTTTTTATGCAGCGACAGTGCGGGCCGTCTCGTGGTTATTGGTAAAAGAAAAATATCAGGCGAGAGATATTTATCATAAACATTATTCGCGCGAAAGCATAATCTAGTAACGGTGAAGGTTGACGACACCGAGCGCTTCGAGGGAGAGACGAACCCAGCGTTTACCTCGAGCCTGGAGAGTGCGGTTGACACTTCGGGCGTGAAGGTCGAGTACTCTTGCGTCGCCGATGAGAGTTCTCCGGCGGGCGAGTGCCAGATCGAGGCGACGGTCATCGACCCGAACTTTGATGTCACGGTTGAGCCCGGTACGCTGACGGTGAAGAAGAAGCCGGGGCCCGGCAACCCGGACCCGGATAAGCCCGGGACGCCCGATTCCGACCAGTCGGATTCTGGGGATCCGGCAAAACCAGGTAGTTCGGCTGACTCCGCAGCCGATAAGGCAAGGGGCGATGGTGCGGAAAACCCCGGACAGAAGGCTTCGTCCAAGTCGGGCGCTCAGCAGCTCGCCGATACGGGCGATCACGCGCCATTGGCAGTCGCCGTGGCTGCGGGCGCCGTTGCGCTTATCGCAATAGCGCTCGAGCTGCTGCGTCGTCGTCGCTCGGACGCGTAACGGCTCAAAAGGGGTGGCTAGATTGAAGCTTTGCACGATTTAGTCTGCTAAAGCATATATACTTGCGGGACGGGTCTTTTGCCCGTCCCGTTTTTGTCTCGACTCGAAAGGTGGTCCCATGGCCTCATCCGCTCCCCGCGGCCTGCGCTCCGACCATGTCCTCACTGTCGGCATTGCCCTGTTCTCGATGCTCTTTGGCGCCGGCAACCTCATTATTCCGCCGCTGCTGGCACTGCAGGCAGGTTCTGCCACGCCGGTCGCCATGCTCGGCTTTCTCATCGCCGCCATCGGCCTGCCCGTCATGGGCTTTATCGCCGTGGCACTTGCCGGAACGGCGCGCGAGCTTGCCGGCCGCGTGCATCCCAAGTTTGGCGAATTCTTTGTCGCGGCGGTGTATCTGGCCATCGGCCCGTGCTTGGCCATTCCGCGCACGAGCTCAACAGCCTTCGAGATGCTGGTGCCGCTGCTGCCCGAGGGCGTCTCGCTCGCCACGGCTCGCCTGGTGTTCGCTGTCGGATTCTTTATCGTCGCATTTGCGCTCACGCTGCGTCCCGGCGTCATCACGCGCGTGCTCGGCCGTATTACGGGCCCCGCGCTCATCGCCCTTATCGTGTTGGTCGTGGGTGCCGCCGTGGTCTCGCCGCTGGGTCCCGCTGCCGCGCCGCAGGCTCCCTATAATGCCGGCGCTGCCGTGCAGGGCTTTTTGACCGGCTACCAGACCATGGACCTGCTCGCCTCGCTCGCCTTTGGCATCATCATCGCCGAGATTATCCACGAGCTGGGCGTTACCGATGACAAGCGCGTTGCCTTCGAGATTTCGCGCTCCGGCGTGATCGCCGGTGTGCTCATGGCCATCATCTACTGCGGCCTAGCACTTGCCGGCACGCAACTCAGCACCGTGATGCCCGATGCCACCAATGGCGCCGCCATCCTCGCTCGCTCTGCCTCCATGCATTTTGGCCTTGCCGGCACGGTCGTGGTCTTTGCGATCTTCTTCCTCGCTTGCATGAACGTGTGCATCGGGCTCATCAGCTGCTGTTCGCGCTATTTCTGCGAGACGTATGTGGTCAAAGGGGGAGCGGAGGCTTCCGAGGAGGCCATGCGCCGTCCCTTTGCGGTTCTCGCCTTTGTGTTCGCGGCGTTTTCGTGCGTGCTCTCCAACGTGGGTCTCGACGTGATCCTCTTGTTCTCGGTGCCCATGCTCAACGCCCTGTACCCCGTCGCCATCGTGCTGGTGCTTATGGGTCTGGTGCACGGTTTTTGCGACGCGCATCCGCAGGTGTGGGTCTGGGTCGGCGGCGTTGTCGCGGTCCAGAGCGTGATCACCTCGGTCCGCGATGCGTTCTTTACGGGCGCGTGGCTGCCGTTCGATGCGCTGCCGCTGGCAGACATTGGAGCCGCGTGGGCGCCGGTTGCCGTGGTGGCGTTTGTGATCGGCCTGCTCCACAGCCGGTTTGTCGCACATTCGAGGAGCTAGGGTATCGTCACTTGCACAGGCGGGGAGTCTCCCCTATAATTTCCTTCGCTTTGGGACACGCAAGGTTTAGACCTTAGCTGCTCAACACCTTCGGGACGTGGCGCAGTTTGGTAGCGCGCCTGCTTTGGGAGCAGGATGTCGCAGGTTCAAATCCTGTCGTCCCGACCATATCTTGCGGGCGTAGTTCAATGGTAGAACCCCAGCCTTCCAAGCTGATGACGCGGGTTCGATTCCCGTCGCCCGCTCCATAAGAATTGTTTTAACGGCTTTGGTTTCCTTTGGGAATCAGAGCTGTTTTCGTTTACGCGCCGGGCGACGGGAATCGAACCCGTCAGGGTGCGGAGCTGAGAAAATGCGTGAGCATTTTCCAGCGCAGCACGCAAGGGCCGAAGGCCCGCAGCGAAACAAGGATTTGCGAAGCAAATCCTTGGACTTCCCGTCGCCCGCTCCAAGCTATATAATCGCAGGCCAATATGCTAATTTGGCTCGCGTTTGTTTTTATACCGTCCGACCTCGCGGGACATGCTTATGACCAATGTTTGTCCCACATCGTACGAAAGTAGTGATTGCCATGGCACAAAGTAAGGCAGAATATCCCACTCCCGACTGCCTGGCGCCCGCCGCGATCGAGGCCAAGACCGAGGCTGCCGGTGTTGCCAAGGTCAGCCTGCCGGTCTCGAAGGCTTTTTTGCTCGCCATGTTCGCCGGCGCGTTTATCGCCTTCGGCGGCCTGTTCTTCACGGTCTTTCTGAGCGATCCCACGCTTGGCTGGGGCGCCCAGCGCTTCGTGGGCGGCCTTGCTTTTTGCCTGGGACTGGTGCTCGTGCTCATTTGCGGCGCGGAGCTGTTTACCGGTAACTCGCTTATGGTCTGCGCGCTTAAGAGCAAAAAGATCACGCTCGTCCAGATGCTTAAGGCTTGGGCTATTGTGTGGATCGGCAACTTTGCCGGCGCCCTGTTCGTTGTCTTTTTGATTTACATGGCAGCTATTTATAAGCTCAACGGCGAGGCCGTCGCCAACACCATGGTGAGCGTCGCCGCCGGTAAGGTTACGATCGACGCCGTTACCATCTTCTTCCGCGGCATTCTGTGCAACATCTTTGTCTGCCTGGCCGTATGGATCGGCACTGCCGGCAAGACCGTGGTCGATAAGGTCGTGGGCATTTTGCTGCCTATCGCTGCCTTTGTGGCCTGCGGTTTTGAGCACTGCGTTGCCAACATGTACTTTTTGCCCATGGGCATTTTGATGCATTCCTGCGGCTATGGAGCCGATGTCGCCGGCGCCGATGCCCTCAACGCCGCCGGGCTGGCGCTCAACCTTTCGGTCGCCACGCTGGGCAATATCGTGGGCGGCGCCCTGATCGTGGCGCTGGGCTACTGGTTTATTTACGCCAATAAAGAGGCCTAAAGGACCCAACCCATAACCGACCAAAAAGGGACAGGTTTATTTTGGCAGGTTTTGGACGAGGCGTTTCGCCGTCTTGTCGCGAGCTGCCATAATGGATCTGTCCCTTTTGCATACGTCTCGTCACATTTTGGCCGATGACGGCCAAAGGGGACCCGCTTTTTATTGAACATGTCGAAAGACTTTCCATGAGCGACTGCGAATCCACGCCTGCCGAGGTGCGCGACCGCCTGCGCTCCATTCCCGCCGCTCACGAGCTGCTGGCCGAGTGGCCGGTCATGAAGGCTGCCGGCGATGCGGGCGACATGATTGTGCGCGAGGCAATTGATGCCGAGCTCGATGCCGAGCGCAAGGCGATCCGCTCTGGCACCCCCGCTAGGAATAAGCGCGAGCTCGCCTTGGCCATCGAGCAGCGGTGCCACCGACTGTCGCTGCCGACCCTGCGCCCTGCCGTCAACGCGACGGGCGTTGTGATTCACACCAATCTGGGCCGCGCTCCGCTTGCTCCCGCAGCGGTGCAGGCGGTGACCGATGTCGCCCGCGGCTACAGCACGCTTGAGTATGACGTCGCGACCTGTGCCCGTGGGGCCGCAAAGAGCACGCCGCGCGTCTGCTGCGCAAGCTTCGCGAGGCTCAGTGCGAAGAGGCCGTGGAGCTGCAGGTTGTCGAGGGCGCCTCTACTCCCGGCGGCGGATCGCTGCCGACTGTCGAGCCCCCAACATTTTGCGTGCCGTCTGCCCTGTCGATGGGCGCCTATCCGCCGATGGCCTAAAGCGCGCCTTGGTTCAGGAGCCCGATACGCCGGTTGTGACGCGCGTGCGGCACGACCAGGTGCTGTTTGACGTTCGCACGCTTTTGCACGACACCGACCTTGATCTCGATGTCGAGGCGTTTCTGGACGGGACCGTGTTTGCGGGGGCGTTGATAGTGCCGGTGTCCTCCAAGACGGGCGAGGGCCTGGACGAGCTGCTTACGGCGCTCGATAACGCGGTTTGCTCGTGCTGGTCGGATCGCCTGGAGGCGACCACTGGCTCGGGCGCCGCGCCCCGTCTTCCCATCGACCGTTGCTTTAGCATCCGCGGCATCGGAACCGTCGTGACGGGTACGCTGCACGACGGTCCCGTTTCGGTTGGCGATGAGCTCGTTGCGCTGCCGTCGCAAACGCGCTGTCGCGTGCGCGGGGGCAGGTTCACGGAGATACCCAGTGCGATTCACATACGTTCCCGCCAACACACCGCGCCAAAACCACCACAAAGGTGCCTGTCCCCTTTGTGGTGGTTTCGAAACGTGCGAGAAACAGCTTTGAAACACGCGATTTGCACGTCAGGCGGTCAAAAACCAATCTACCTGCATCGTAATCAAAATGAAACATCCGCCCGCGGTCTTATTCGTAACTTTGCCGCAACAGTGCGATATTATCCATACACGATAAAGCTCGCGGCGCATAGGGTGCCGCGACCGACACTTTTCGTTTCCCATCATTGGAGGAAGCATGAGCTACACGCAGAAAGTTCTCGAAGAGCTCAAGGCCCGCTATCCCGAGCAGCCTGAGTTCATCCAGGCCGCGACCGAGATCCTCGGCACCATCCAGCCGGCGCTCGACGCCCACCCCGAGTACGAGGAGGCTGCCCTGCTTGAGCGCCTCGTCGAGCCCGAGCGCATCGTTATGTTCCGTGTTCCCTGGGTCGACGACCAGGGCAAGGTTCAGGTCAATCGCGGTTACCGTGTCGAGTTCAACTCTGCCATTGGACCCTACAAGGGCGGCCTGCGCTTTAACCCGACGGTCACCCTGGGTATGCTCAAGTTCCTGGGCCTGGAGCAGATCCTCAAGAACAGCCTGACCACCCTTCCCATGGGCGGCGGCAAGGGCGGCTCCGACTTTGACCCCAAGGGTAAGTCCAACAACGAGATCATGCACTTCTGCCAGTCTTTCATGACCGAGCTCTATCGCCACATCGGCCCCAACACCGACGTTCCCGCCGGCGACCTGGGCGTTGGCGGCCGCGAGGTTGCCTACCTGTTCGGTCAGTACAAGCGCCTGACCAACGAGTGGACCGGCGTCCTTACCGGCAAGGGCCTTTCCTTTGGCGGCTCGCTCGCCCGTACCGAGGCCACCGGTTACGGTCTGGTCTACTTTGTGGACGAGTACCTCAAGAGCCGTGGGGACTCCTTCGAGGGCAAGAACGTCGTCGTTCATGGCTCCGGTAACGTCGCCATCTACGCGGTCCAGAAGGTCTCCCAGCTCGGCGGCAAGGTGCTCGCCTGCTCCGATACTCACGGCTGGGTCGAGGATCCCGACGGTATCGACTACACCGTGCTCGAGCACGTCTACAACAAGAAGCGTTCCGGCCACGACAAGGGCGTTACGCTCGCTATGTACGTTGACGAGAAGCCCAACGCCGTGTGGCACGAGGGCGACGGCCGTGGCGTTTGGCAGCTGCCCTGCGACATCGCGCTGCCCTGCGCTCGCGAGAACACGCTGCTGATCGAGGACGCCCAGGCGCTCGTCGCCAACGGCTGCAAGGTGGTCGGCGAGGGCGCGAACATGCCTACGACCATCGAGGCCACGACCTACTTCCAGAAGAACGGCGTCGCCTTTATGCCCGGTAAGGCTGCCAACGCCGGCGGCGTACTCGTGTCCGGCCTGGAGATGAGCCAGAACGCCGAGCACCTGTCCTGGACCTTCGAGGAGGTCGACGGTAAGCTCGAGCAGCTCATGCGCGGCATGTTCCACAACGTGGACGACACCGCCAAGGAGTATGGCCAGGAGGGCAACTTTGTCATGGGCGCCAACATCGCCGGCTTCCTGAAGGTCGCCGACGCCATGCTCGCTCAGGGCGTCTGCTAAATCCAGCTCAACATAGCTCCGTTCAGCACCAGCTGATGCACCTAAGGCTCTCGACCATATCGGCCGGGAGCCTTTTTCTATGGTGGCGAGGGTCGTGCGCCCTCGTTTGGTACACTTAGAGGTACTGGACAAGTAAAGAGATGGGGGAGAACTTGCTCAAGTTCGGTACCTACGTCCGTGTTGGAAACGCGGCCGAAGCCTATGAGCTCTTGCAGTAAAACCGCAACAACAAGATTGTGGGCGGCGGCATCTGGATGCGCCTGGGATCGCGTCGCGTGGCGACGGCGATTGATCTTTCGGCCTGCGGACTCGATCAGATCGAGGAGACCGAGACCGAGTTTCGCATCGGCGCCATGTGCACCCTGCGCCAGCTCGAGCGCCATGCCGAGCTCAACGCGCTCGTCAACAATGTGTTTGAGTTTGCCGTCCACGACATTGTGGGCGTGCAGCTGCGCAATACCGCCACGGTGGGTGGCAGCATCTACGGCCGCTTTGGCTTCTCGGACGTGCTCTCCGCCTTCCTCGCGCTCGATTCCTATGTTGAGCTGACGGGTGCCGGCCGCGTGCCGCTCGCCGAGTTCGTGGACATGGGTTACGTGCGCGACGTGATCGAGCACATCGTGGTCGTCAAACACGACTACCGCGCGAGCTACGAGGCCTTACGCTTTAGCTACCCACACTTCGAATTCGGCTCCGAGCTCGAACGCCTTGGTGGGGTAGCTAAAATAGCCCCGTCCCAAATTAGCTACCCTGAGCCATCGGCAACTCGTGGTGAGGTCGTGAGCCTGTAAAACGTGTGCGTGCGCTTGCCGCTCGTATCTGCTATCATTCCTAGTCTGTGCGCTCATGCGGGCGTGGCGGAATTGGTAGACGCGCCAGATTTAGGTTCTGGTGGGATTCCCGTGAAGGTTCGAGTCCTTTCGCCCGCACCAACGCACCCGCGTCGGCTTATGCCCTCGCGACGCTTGTTGCATAAAGGTACCAGCACCTCAGATAAGCTGGGCAGTATGAGGAGGAACGTGTTGAACATCACCGCTTCTGACGTCAAGGACGCCAAGCTCACCGCTACGGTCACCATCCCGGCCGCCGACGTCGACGCCGCGATCAAGAAGGCCTACAAGGAGACCGCCAAGAAGTACCGCTTCCCGGGCTTCCGCGCCGGTAAGGCTCCCCGTCCGGTTATCGACTCCGCTCTTGGCGCCGAGGCTACCCTCGCTCAGGCCACCAACGACCTGATCGCCGCCAACGAGCCCGCCGTCCTCAACGAGCTGGACATCGTCCCCACCAAGAACGGTGACTACAAGGAGCTCGACCTCGCCAAGGATCACGAGGACTACACCTACACCGTCGAGTTCTCCCTGCGTCCCGCCGCTGAGCTCTCCTCCTTCGACGCCGTCGAGATCGAGATGCCCCCTGCGGAGGTCACCGAGTCCGAGATCAACAACCAGGTCGAGATGCTCCTCAACTACCGCGCCACCTTCGAGGACGTCGAGGGTCGCGCCGTCGAGGCCGAGGACTACGTCACCGTCGACCTCAAGGCCGTTGAGAACGCCGACAACTTTGCCGCCGAGGGCCGCATGCTCATCGCCGGTAGCGACAGCAACCCCAAGGAGTTCAACGAGGCCCTGATCGGCGCTAACGTCGACGACGTCAAGACCGTCACCTGGACCGACGAGGTCGAGGAGGGCGAGGAGGCCGAGACCCACACCGTCGAGGTCACCGTCAAGGGCATCAAGGTCCGTAACACCCCCGAGCTCACCGACGAGCTCGTCAAGTCCGACTTTGGCTTCGACAGCATCGACGCCATGCGCGACGCCATCAAGATCGAGATCGAGCAGGACAAGGCTTCCCGCCTCCCGGCCGAGAAGGAGAACCGTTGCGTCTCCGCTCTCGCCGAGCGTCTGCAGCTCGAGGAGATGGATGCCGACTACGAGCAGTCCGTCTTTGAGGAGCTTGGCCAGAACTTCCTGTCCAACCTCGCTGCCCGCGGCATGACGCTGGACACCTGGCTGCCCGCTTCCGGCCTGACCATGGAGCAGTTCATCGGCGACCTGCACAAGCAGGCCAACGACGTTGCCCGTGAGTCCCTGGCTCTCGACGCCCTCGCCCGTGAGCTCAAGATCGAGGTCACCGAGGACGACATCAACGCCGAGTTCGAGAAGGCCGGCGTCAAGGACGTCGAGGCTTCCAAGGCCGAGTTCATCGCCGATGGCCGCATGCCTGCCGTCCGTGAGTCCATCCGTCGCTCCAAGGCTGTCGACCACCTGGTCGAGAACGCCAAGGTGACCGAGGTCGACGAGACCGCCAAGGACGCCGAGTAATTCTCGCCACCTTGCCCGCGAGCGCATGGGTGCGCCCGTGATGGGGTAAAGTTATACACCGGTTATCCGGTTGCTTCGTACGGTGCCAGCCAATGCATAGCATGCGGGCACCGTACGTTTATCTAGAACCAATTTGGTCCGCAAGAGAGAAATGGAGATGCGTATGATCGCTAAGTTCGATTCCGCCCTCGTGCCATACGTTATCGAGCAGACGCCGCGCGGCGAGCGCAGCTACGATATCTATTCGCGCCTGCTCAACGACCGCATCATCTTCTTGGGCGAGGAGATCAACTCCGTCAGCGCCAACCTGGTCGTTGCCCAGCTGCTGCATCTTGAGAGCCAGGATGCCGAGAAGGATATCTCGCTCTACATCAATTCGCCCGGTGGCGAGGTCTATTCCGGCCTGGCGATTCTGGACACCATGAACTTTATCAAGCCGCAGGTCTCGACCATTTGCGTCGGTATGGCCGCGTCTATGGCCGCCGTGCTGCTTTCGGCCGGCGCCAAGGGCAAGCGCTTCTGCTTGCCGCACTCTAAGGTCATGATTCACCAGCCCAGCGGCGGTGCCCAGGGCCAGCAGACCGAGATTGAGATCGTGGCCGAGGAGATCAAGAAGACCCGCCGCGAGCTCAACCAGATCCTGTCCGACGCGTCGGGCCAGCCCATCGAGAAGGTCCAGGCCGATACCGAGCGCGACAACTACCTGACCGCTGCCGAGGCCCTTGACTACGGCCTGATCGACCGCATTGTCACCTCGCGCGACCTCGCCGCGAAGGACGCCTAGGATGGCCGGTAACATGCAGGACAACTTTGACGAGAACGGCAACCCCATTCGCTGCTCCTTCTGCGGAAAAGAGCAGGGGCAGGTTCGCCGCCTTGTAAAGGGCCCGACCAACATCTTTATCTGCGACGAGTGCGTTGCCGCCTGTTCCGAGATCCTGGAGGAGTCGCTGGCTTCGGACTTTATGGACGCCGCCCGCAACGGCAAGCTGCCGGGCTTCCTCAACGACCATGGCCAGGCAGCCGGTCAGCCTGCCGTGGATCCCGAGGCCGAGGGCTTTGAGCTCGAGGACGACGCCCGCCAGGTCATTACGCACGTGCCGACACCGCACGAGATCTATGACGAGCTTTCGGCCTATGTCATGGGTCAGGAGGACGCCAAGCGCGCCATGTCGGTTGCCGTGTACAACCATTACCGCCGCGTGATCGAGGGCGGTGCTGCGCTTTCGGCCTTTGATGACGGCTTGGATTCGCAGCTCGACGATGATATGGACGAGGTGGAGCTCGCCAAGTCCAACATTTTGCTGCTCGGTCCCACCGGCACCGGTAAGACCTTGCTCGCCCAGACGCTTGCGCGCATCCTCGAGGTGCCGTTTGCCATAGCCGACGCCACTGCGCTCACCGAGGCTGGCTACGTTGGCGAGGACGTGGAGAACATCCTGCTCAAGCTCATCAATGCCGCCGATGGCGATATCGAGCGCGCGCAGGTTGGCATTATCTACGTGGACGAGATCGACAAGATCGCCCGCAAGGCCGAGAACCTCTCCATTACCCGCGATGTTTCGGGCGAGGGTGTTCAGCAGGCGCTGCTTAAGATCCTTGAGGGCACGGTGGCAAGCGTTCCGCCCACCGGCGGTCGCAAGCATCCCCAGCAGGAGCTGCTGCAGATCGACACGACCAACATCCTGTTTATCTGCGGCGGTGCCTTTGTGGGTCTGGACAAGATCATCGCCGATCGCGTGGGCAACAAGGGTGTGGGCTTTAACTCCGAGATCGCCGGCCCCACATCGGTCGACGAGAACGACCTGCTGCGTCAGGTGCTCCCGCAGGATCTCAACGCCTTTGGCATGATCCCCGAGTTTGTGGGACGTACGCCCGTCGTTACCCAGACGCAGGCGCTCGATGAGGACGACCTGGTGTCGATCCTGACCGAGCCCAAGAACGCTGTGGTGCGTCAGTACCGCAAGATGTTCCAGCTGGAGGACGTTGAGCTTGAGTTTGAGGACTCCGCCCTGCACGAGATCGCCCGCATGGCGCTTGCCCGCAAGACCGGCGCCCGCGGCCTGCGCTCCATCTGCGAGGACGTTCTGCAGCAGACGATGTTCGACCTGCCCAGCGAGGAGGGCGTCACCAAGGTCATCGTGACCGAAGCCTCCGTAAAGGGCGAAGAGCAGCCCCAACGCATCTACGGCTAAAACCTGTCAAAACGTTTTTGTCGATAGCCTCCGACCACCCACGGTCGGAGGCTATTTTATATATACGCAATAACCCCAACTACCTGTGCTATTCTGTGTGTTTGTTTAAGCCTCGGCAAAGTCAATTCAGACTGAAGTAATCGATACCTAAGGGGAGGAATGTAGACCCTGGCGGGCCTACATTCCTCCCCGACGGGCAAGGGAGAGATATATGGAAGAGATGCCCAAGAACTACGATCCGTCGACCAACGAGCCGGCGATCCTGCAGAAGTGGCTCGACGGCGGCTACTACAAGCGCCGCGAGGGCGTGGGCGACTGTACCGTCACCATTCCGCCTCCCAACGTGACCGGCAAGCTCCACATGGGCCACGCCACCGACGACTCCATCCAGGACGCCATCATCCGTATGGCCCGCATGCGCGGCAAGTCCACGCGCTGGGTGCTGGGTACCGACCACGCCGGTATCGCCACGCAGACCAAGGTCGACAAGAAACTCAAGAGTGAGGGCATCAGCCGCCTGGAGATTGGCCGCGACAAGTTTGTCGACGCCTGCTGGGACTGGACCCACGAGTACGGCGGCATCATCGTCGAGCAGATCAAGCGCATGGGTTGCTCCGTCGACTTCGACAACGAGCGCTTTACCATGGACGAGGACTACGCCCAGGCCGTGCGCAAGGTGTTCTGCGACTGGTACCACGACGGCCTGATCTACCGCGGCAAGCGCATCGTCAACTGGTGCCCCAACTGCACCACCGCTATTTCGGACGACGAGGCCGAGTACAAGGACGAGAAGGGCCACCTGTGGCACCTGCGCTACCCGCTGACCGAGCCGGTCAACGGCCAGGACTACATCGTCGTCGCCACCACGCGCCCCGAGACCATGCTCGGTGACACGGGCGTTGCCGTCTCCCCGAAGGACCCCGAGAAGGCTGCCTTCGTGGGCAAGACCGTCAAGCTCCCCATCGTTGACCGCGAGATCCCTATCTTTGAGGATTGGCATGTCGACGCCAACTTTGGCTCCGGCTTCGTTAAGGTCACCCCGGCCCACGACCCCAACGACTACGCCATGGGTCAGGCCCACGACCTGCTGCAGATCAATATCTTTGACGAGCACGCGGTGGTCGTCGAGGGCTACGGCGAGTTTACCGGCATGAACCGCGATGAGTGCCGCGAGGCCGTCATCAAGTGGTTCGACGAGCACGGCCTGCTCGATCACGTCGATGAGCACGATCACTCCGTCATGCACTGCTACCGTTGCGACTCCGCGCTGGAGCCGTGGCTGTCCGAGCAGTGGTTCGTGGCCGTCGACAAGCTCAAGGGACCGGCGCTTGACGCCGTCAACTCCGGCAAGGTCACCTTCCACCCCGCGCGCTGGACGCAGACCTACACCACCTGGATGGAGAACCTCAAGGACTGGTGCATCAGCCGCCAGCTGTGGTGGGGCCACCGCATCCCCGTGTTCTACTGCGAGGACTGCGGCTGGGAGGACGCCCTCACCGAGGACACCGATGTGTGCCCCAAGTGCGGCGGGCATCACGTGCACCAGGACGAGAACGTGCTGGACACGTGGTTTAGCTCGCAGCTGTGGACCTTCGCCACGCAGGGCTGGCCGCAAAAGCCGGAGCTGCTCGAGGGCCATCATCCCACGACGGCACTCGTCACCGCGCGCGACATCATCGCGCTGTGGGTCGCCCGCATGGTTATGAGCTCGCTGTACTTCCTGGACGAGGTGCCGTTTAAGGACGTCGTCATCTACCCGACGATTCTTGCCAAGGACGGCAGCCGCATGTCCAAGTCCAAGGGCAACGGCGTTGACCCCATGGACCTCATTGGTATGTATGGCGCCGACGCCATGCGTTACAACCTGCTGACGCTGTGCACCAACAACCAGGACGTCAAGTTTGACGCGAACATCGATAAGAAGACCAAGAAGCTCATCGACAGCCCGCGTACCGACCAGGCTAAGTCGTTTGTGACCAAGATCTGGAACGCCAGCCGCTTCCTGCTTATGAACATGGAGGGCTACACGCCCGGCGAGCCCGTCGTGGAGACGCCGGCCGACGCCTGGATGTTCAGCCGCCTGGCCAAGGCCGTCAAGATGGTCACCGAGGGTATTGAGAACTACACCTTTGGCGACATGGCCCGCGGCGTGCAGCAGTTCTTCTGGAACGAGGTCTGCGACTGGTACGTCGAGGTCACCAAGGCCCGTCTGAAGGGCGAGGGCCGTCTGCAGGCGCAGCGCAACCTGATCTTTGTGCTCGACACCTCCATTCGCCTGATGCACCCGCTCATGCCGTTTGTCACCGAGGAGATTTGGGACAACATGCCGGCGAGCG
This sequence comes from Collinsella sp. AF31-11, assembly GCF_003475605.1. Taxonomy (NCBI): domain Bacteria; kingdom Bacillati; phylum Actinomycetota; class Coriobacteriia; order Coriobacteriales; family Coriobacteriaceae; genus Collinsella; species Collinsella sp. AF31-11. The sequence goes on along the minus strand of NZ_QRQS01000015.1, from coordinate 13,123 downwards.
TGCTCGATCTGGACGCCGAGGGCAACGTGGACCGCGCCGAGGCGCTCATGATTGCCAAGTGGCCCGAGCCCGCCGACTACGCCAAGTACGTTGACGAGCCCGCCGAGCGCGCGTTTGAGCTGTGCCGCACCGTCGTTTCCGCCGCCCGCGCCACGCGTTCGCGTTATCGCTTGAGCCCCAAGGCCGAGCTCGATGTAGTCGTGCGCGCCGGTGCCGAGGACATTGAGAAGCTCGAGAGCCTGCGCTCGACCATCGAGCCGCTGGCCAACACCGCCTCGCTGGTCATGGGTACCGACGTTGAGAAGCCGGGCGCGAGCATCGCTGTGGTCGATAGCGGCATCGAGGTCTTTGTGGTGCTCGAGGGCAAGGTCGACCTTTCGGCCGAGAAGGCGCGCCTGGAGAAGGAGATCGCCGCGGCCCAGAAGGAGCTCCTCGGCTGCGAGAAGACGCTCGCCAACGAGGGCTTTGTGGCCAAGGCCGCGCCCGCGGTGGTCCAGAAGAAGAGGGACCGTGCAGCTGAGCTCAAGGAGATCCTGGCGGCGCTGACTGCTCAGGTTGCTGACTTCTCGTAGGCGGTACTGGGGGACGCGGTTTGGGGCATTGCTCGCTACTGCGGACAGTCCTGCTCGCACGAAGGCCACATTAAGTGGCCTTCGGCTCGTGCGGAACTTGTATCGAGCAAAGCCCCAAACCGCTCCCATGGCGGTTACGGGGCGTCCGCTGTCTGCCGGTTAAGGCCACTGGGTTGTGGCCTTGATCTTGCTGCAAGCGGATAATGGCTGATATTGTCAACGCGAGGGGCTCATTCTTTTTGGTGGGCCTCTTTTTCTGTTATGGGGGACTTTGGGTTATGGCTAAGCGTTCTGGGTCGTATGTCGTTCCTTTCTCGTTTGATTGGCTTTCGTTTGATGAGGCTGTGGGGCTTGCTGCTGATACGGGGCGGATTTCTGGGGATGCAGGGCCTTTGCTTGAGACGGTTGTCGATATGCTCGATGAGCTGGGCCGTCCGGACGAGTACTTTGATTGCGTTCAGGTTGCCGGTACCAATGGCAAGACTTCGACCACGCGTTTTTCGGCTGCTATTCTTCGTGGCGAAGGGCTTAAAACCGCACTGTATACGTCGCCGCAGCTTGTTCGCTATCCCGAGCGCATGGAGGTTGACGGGCGCGTTGTGAGCGACGATGCCTTTGCCCGTGGCGTTTCGGCGGCTGTCGAGGCGGGGCGTCGCGTGAATGCGCACCGTGTGGCGGCGGGGGAGCGCGCCTATACCATCACGCCGTTTGACCTGCTGACGGCTGCTGCGCTTGTGGTGTTTGCCGAGGCTGCGGTGGATGTTGCCGTGCTCGAGGTTGGCATGGGCGGCCGTTGGGACGCCACGAGCGCGACCGATCCCGTCGCCGTTGCCATCACGGGCATTGGGCTCGACCATACACGCATTCTGGGCGATACGCTTGAGGCCATTGCGGGTGAGAAGGCTGCGGTCATTAAGCCCGGACGCCTGGTTGTGCTGGGCGAGGGCACGCACGAGGCGAGCGTTCAGCGCGTGATGGATGCCCGTTGCCGCGAGTGCGGCATCGTGCCGCTCGTGGTGAGCCACGCCACGACTAAGGTGCCGGCGCATGTTGGCGACACGGTGGAGTTTAGCTGCACTACGCCGCGTGCGATCTATGCTTCGAGCATGGTGAAGCCGGCGTATCAGCCGCAGAATGCAGCGTGTGCGATTATGCTGTGCGAGGGGTATCTGGGCCGCGAGCTCGACCATGACAAGCTTGATGCTTCGCTTATGGGCTGCCCCACGCCGGGCCGATTTGATGTTCTGGGAACTGATCCGCTCAAGCTGATTGACGCCTGCCATAATCCCCAGAGCTGCGAGAACTTTGTGAGCGCGCTGGACGAGATCGATCCGTGCGTGGAGAACCGCCCCACGCTGCTGTGTGCCGCGCTGGCCGATAAGGACGTGGCGGGCATCGTTGACGTTCTGGTTCCGGCGTTCCCCCGCGTGGTCGTGACCCAGACCGATTCCGATCGCGCCCTGCCGGCAGAGGAACTCGCCGCTCTCGTTGATGCCGATAAGCTCGCGGGCGTGTACCCCAGCGTGCCCGAGGCCCTCGCTGCCTTCGATGCCGCGGGCGAGCCCTTCGTAGCAGCCGGCACCATCACCCTAGCCGGCGAAGTAGCCGGTCTGCTCCGTTAACCCATCCTGGAGGGTAGCTAATTTGGGACGGGGCTTTTTTAGCTACCCTACCCGGAGTCTTCGAAGCAGGAAACCACATTTGACATAGGGCAGCTAAAAAAGCCCCGTCCCAAATTAGCTACCCAAGTTTCCTCTTCAGTTGGGGATGAGCCTAGTCCAGGCGCATGGCGTCGTGGGGGTAGGCGTTGAGAATCTCGACGCCGTTCTCGGTCACCAGGGCCAGGTCCTCGATGCGGACGCCGGTGCGGCCGGGGAGGTAGATGCCCGGCTCGATGGAGAACGTCATGCCCGGCTCTACGACCTGCTCGTTGACGAGTGAAACGTCGCCCGGCTCGTGGTCCTGCAAGCCGATCGAGTGTCCCAGACGATGCGTGAAGTACTTGCCGTAGCCAGCGTCCTCAATCACGTCGCGCGCGGCGCGGTCCAGGTCGCACATGCGCACGCCCGGTGCGATGAGTGCCTCGGCGGCCTCGTTGGCGCGGCGAACGATGTCGTAGATGCGCGCCGTCTCCTCGTCCGGCTCGCCCCAAAAGAACGTGCGCGTCATGTCCGAGCAGTAGTTGCGATGGCGTCCGCCAATGTCGAACAGCACCACGTCGCCACGCTTGAGCACGGTGTCGTCGGGTTCATGATGCGGGTCGCCGGCGTTGGCGCCAAAGCTCACGATGGGCGGAAAGCTAAAGCCCTCGCAGCCGTGCTTGCGATACAAGCCGAGCATCTGGTCGGCAATCTCGCGCTCCGTCACACCCTCGTGGACGAGTTTGATGGCGTCGGCCATCACAGCGTCGTTAGCGGTCGAGGACGTGCGCATAAGCTCCTGCTCGGTGGCATCCTTGTAGGTGCGTGCGGCGGTGACGGCAAAGTCACCCAGGAAAAACTCGCTGGCGGCGTGGCACTCCATAAGCGGCATCAAAAAGCCGGAGCGCATGACGGTGTCGATGCCGAGCGGTTTGTTCGGATCGACCTCGCGAACGATGGCGTCGGCCACGACGTCAGTATCGGTGTGATAGGCCACGCGGGCATTGTCGTACTCGGGCAGCTGATGCAGCGCGTTGACCAAGATCACAGGTTCGCTATCGCGTGCGAGCAGCACGCCGCAAAAACGCTCGAACATATCGGCATAAAAACCGGTCAGATAGTAAATCGACCACGGGTCGTTTACGAGCAACTGTGCGCCGGGGTGCTGAGCCTCGAGCGCATCAAGCACGTGAGCCACACGCTGGTCATCGACATGTGCCATACATCGTCCTTTCGCTAGGGTGCCACCATGGTATCCCAAGCCCGGCACATAGGGACGCTCCTTTTATGACGGCACTTCGGGACACTCCTTGGCATGGCCAGCCTGGCAAGTGTGCAGGAAAAAGGAGTCATAAGAGGCCCGTCCCAAATGGGCTGGTTTCAAAAGTATGGCGGATTACGGGGCTGGACCTGTATTACTTGACCATGGGTAAAATCGCGAAATTAAAACCGCAGGTAGACGGCTTATCAAAAATCGAAAACTGCCGGTATGGATGGGGGTCTCCGAATCGGCCCCGTAATCCGGCATAGTTTTGAAATGGCACTAAAGTAGGCACAAGCTGAATACCGATTCCAAGGATAGTTGCGGTGGAATAGTTCCTGGATGCCGGGGTTTTGGCGGAAATCAGGAACTATTTCACCGCAATTGAGGAGGGGCGGGGTGGATGGCGGGGTAGCTAAAAGAGCTCCGTCCCTAATTAGCTACTTGGGCTCGGTCGATGTCCATGCTGGCGATTAGGTTGATGTTGGTGCCTAGGAGGTTCTCTAGCACGACGTCGCCCATGCGGATGGGGGCGTTGACGACTAGGCCTCGGATGAGGGCCATGGCTTGGGCGTGGAGCGCCAGCGGGATGGCTTCGGCCGTGCGCACGGGGAGCAGGGCTTCGTCGCCGCCGGAGACGGCGACGGTGGTGGTGAGTACGCGCATGGGGCAGGTGAGTTCCTGGTGCGCGAACTTGTCGCCGCGCGGGCAGCTGTTGCCGGTTACGGAGCGCACCTCTACTACGGCGCCGTCTGCGTCACGCTCTACCTCTACGGTCAGGAGACACTCGGATGGGCAGGTGGTGCAGTTGAACTGCAGCGTTTCGATTGCGTTATCGCTCATGGACTACGCCTCCTCAACAGGGTCGACGGATAGGACAATCTCGCTGACGCCCAGGTTGAGTGCGCGTTGAATTACCTTTGCCGGCAGCGGGAAGCTCTCCATTACGCTTGGCTTAAACGCGCGGACCTTGCCTGCGAATAGCTCCTCGTTGCCTGCCAGAATGCGCACGCGGGCGGCGTCGACCGGCCGGCGTACACGAAAGTTGAGTTTGGTGAGCGCCATGGCCGTAATGCGTCCCGGTAGCGCGTATCCCGCAATGCTGGCAGGGGAGACGGTGAGCTCGCAGTCTGGAATGGTGCCCGCGTCGTTCCCCAGCGCGTACGCCGCTGCAGCTGCGCCAGCCCTCTCGGACTCGGTCGTTACGTTGTCGGCCAGGTCGTGCACGTGCAACACGTTGCCGCAGGCAAAGATACCCGGCACGCCCGTCTGCAGGCTCTGGTCCACCACGGCGCCGCGCGTACGTGGGTCAAGCTCAACGCCCGCGCCCACCGAAAGCTCGTTCTCGGGAATCAATCCCACCGAAAGCAGCAGTGTGTCGCACGGAACAATGCGCTCGGTCCCCGGAATGGGCGCCAGGCGCTCGTCGACTTGGCTTACCTCGACGGCTTCCACGCGGTCGTGTCCGATCACGCGCGTGACGGTGGTGGACAGACGCAGCGGAATTCCAAAGTCGTCCAGGCAGTTTTTTACATTGCGGCGCAGACCGTTGACGTGCGGCATGAGCTCATACACGCCCTCGACCGAAATCCCCTCGAGCGTGCAGCGACGTGCCATGATGAGCCCGATATCGCCTGAACCCAAAATGACGGCGCGCGAGCCGGGTTTGAGGTTCTCGATATTGATGTATCGCTGCGCCAAGCCGGCCGTAAACACGCCGGCGGGACGACTGCCGGGGATCTTGATCTCGCTGCGCGTGCGCTCGCGGCAGCCCATGGCAAGGACGATCGCGCGCCCGTTTAGCTGCAGCATACCGGAGGGATTCATGAGCGTGACGGTATGGACCGCGGTGTCTTCCGTAGGCTCGCCTGAATCAATCCCAATTACCATGCTGTTCAGGAACAGCGCAATGTCGGTTGCGCGCACCTGGTCGATAAAGCGCTGTGCGTACTCGGGACCGGTGAGCTCCTGTTTAAAGTGCGACAGGCCAAAGCCGGGGTGGATGCACTGGCGCAGTATGCCGCCCAGGTGCTGCTCGCGCTCCACGATGGCCACGCGTGCGCCGGCCTTATGCGCGGCAAGTGCGGCCGCCATACCGGCGGGGCCGCCTCCGATGACGACCACGTCGAAGGCTTGCGTTGCCACGGCGCTCGCCTCCGCTCGTCCATCGCGCATATCAAACGTCGCCATCCTAGCGCACCCCCTTCAGCGGTCCCTCGACCAACCAAGATCCGGCATCCTCCAACAGCACCTCGCTGGGGTCGCAGCCCAACTCGCGAGCAAGGATCGCAACCACGCGGCTCTGGCAAAAGCCACTTTGGCACCGACCCATGCCGGCGCGGCAGCGTCGCTTGACGCCCTCGACCGAAACTGCGCCCGGCTGGCGCCGAATCGCGGCCACAATCTCGGCCTCGGGTACCGTCTCACAGCGGCAGATAATCTGTCCCCACGCGGGATCGGACTCGATCAGCTCCTCCTTGCGCGCCAGCGGTGCGCGGTCAAAGTCGTCCGGCGCGCGGCGAATTGGGTTCCAGTCTGCCCGCTCGTGCAGCTCCACGCCCGCCTCACGCATCACAAGCTCCATGCGCTCGGCAATTGCCGGCGCGCTCGCCACGCCCGGCGACTGAATGCCCGCTGCCTGGAACAGCCCTGGCACCACGGCCGACTGTCCAATAAAGAAGTCGTTCGTTCCCTGAATGACCGGGCGCCCGCCGGCAAATGCGCGCACCACGCGGCGCGTATCCAGATCGGGCACCAGTTTGCGCGCGCCGGTCAGCAGCGCGTTCACATCGCTCGCATAGGTCTGCGTGTCGCCCGGCTCGCGCACGGCAGCCGTGGCGGTGATCACGGTGTTGCCATGCACGGTGCCCGTCACGATAACGCCTTTCGACACCGGCGTCGGCACGGGGTAGAGCGGCATGAGCGTGCGCGGCTCCTTGTCCAGCACCACGATGTTGCCCTGACGCCAGACCATCTGGAACTCCTCGGCGCCCGCCATATGCGAGATGTCCGCGGCGCCGTTGCCCGCGGCATTGATCAGGTAGCGGCAGCGCACGTTGCCAGCGGGGGTCGCCAGCGTAAAGCGCGAGCCGTCGCCCGAGCCAGCAACCTCAATCGCCTCCACCGGTGCGGAGCGCATAAATGTCACCCCGTTGGCCACGGCATTCTCCAGCGCGGCGATGGCAACCTCAAACGGGTCGACAAATCCAGTCGAGGGGCACCACAACGCGCACGTTGCATCGGCACTGGCGCGCGGCTCTAATTCGTGGATGCGGTCGGGTCCGATGATCGACAGCTCGGGCACGCCGTTGGCAAGGCCGTTGCACCGCAGCTGCTCCAGATGCGCGCGGTCCTCGTCGTTAAAGCCCAACACCATCGATCCGGTGCGACGGAACAAAAAGCCCAGCTCCTGCGCCCACGTACCGTACAGCTCACAACCACGAGCGTTGACCTGGGCCTTAACCGTGCCCGGCGCCGGATCGTAGCCAGCGTGCACCAGGCCGCCGTTGGCCTTCGACGCGCCCAGCGCAATATCGTTAGCCGCCTCGACCACGCAAATGGACAGGTCATAGCGCGCGAGCTGCCGCGCGATGGCGCATCCGGTGATGCCCGCGCCGACAATCGCGATATCAAACGTTTCTGTCACAGTGCCTCCCAGACGAGTTGACAGGCTGTCAATAAGACTATCCTACGGTCTGCACACCCTCAGTGCGGCGGCAATGCGGCGAACAGCCCCGCAGCGCCCGCTAACGGCAGACGAGGGGAGACTCAGTAACGTCGATAACTTCGTCTGCCGCCCCTGGCGTCAGAGGTTTGTCTCGTTCTGTAACATCTAGGACCGGATTCCGCTCCCACCTGTTACAGATTGAGATGTTTGTGTCCGCGCCGGATCCGTACCCAGCCGTAGTCCCATATAAACAAACCCCGTGGTAAACTTGACCGTACTGTAAATATCCCGAAAGGTATCCGTAATGTCCAAGTACATCTCTGAGCTCATGTCGCCGCAGCTTATGGGCGTCGTCTATGCCTTCGTTGGCTTTATCATCGCCCTGTATGTGCTGTCGGTCGTCTATGTGTTCATCGACGCTCGCCGCCGCGGCGCCAGCGCCTACGTGGCATGGGGCATCATCGCCCTCATCCCGTTTGTGGGCCTCATTGCCTACCTGGTCCTGCGTCCGCACTCCTACGCGTCCGACCGCGAGGAGCAGGAGCTGGACATGGCCCTGCGCGAGCGCCAACTTGCCCAGTACGGCACCTGCCCGCAGTGCGGCGCGCCCATCGAGAAGGACTTTGTTGTCTGCCCGGTGTGCGATACTCAGGTTCGCAATGTCTGCCCCAGCTGCCATCGCCCGCTCGATGCGCACTGGAAGGTCTGCCCCTACTGCCGAACTCGCATCCAGTAACGCATCCATCGCCGGGCCGGCCGCAAGCCACGGGCACCGTGCGTCCCGCGCAAGCCATGCGCGCCCCGCAGCCCCGCCCCACACGATGAAGCATGCGTAGAAAATCGCCCGCCGTGCCATTGAGGTGCGGCGGGCGCTTGTATACCAAGGCAACCTGCCTATAATGATGCAAGTCAAAAACGCCGAGCGCATCGCACGCACTTGCATCAGGCATCCGAGAGGAGAAAACATACCCATGAAGGTACTCTACAATGACGGTTCGGTGGCCGAGCTCCCGCAGGACGAGGTCACGCACGTCATCCGCCACTCCGCCGCGCACATCATGGCGCAGGCCATCAAGCGCCTCTATCCCGAGGCCGACTTTGCCTACGGCCCCGCGACCGACAACGGCTTTTACTACGATGTCGACCTGCCCGAGGGCGTCAAGATCAGCGAGGACGACTTCCCCGCGATCGAGGCCGAGATGAAGAAGATCGTTAAGGAGAACCTCAAGTTCTCCGTGTACGAGAAGCCCCGCGCCGAGGCCATTGCCCTTATGGAGGAGCGCGGCGAGAAGTACAAGGTCGAGCACATCGGCGACCTGGACGATGACGCCCGCATCACCTTCTACCAGCAGGGCGACTACATCGACATGTGCGTCGGCCCCCACATCTGCTACACCAAGGCGTTGAAGGCCTTTAAGCTCACCGGCGTCTCGGGCGCCTACTGGAAGGGCGACAAGGACAACAAGATGCTCACTCGCATCAACGGCGTCGCCTTTGCCACCAAGGAAGAGCTCGACGAGCACATGCACATGCTGGAGGAGGCCAAGAAGCGCGACCACCGCAAGATCGGCCGCGAGATGGACCTCTTTATGATGCGCGACGAGGCCCCCGGCTTCCCGTTCTTCCTGCCCAACGGCATGATCCTTAAGAACACGCTGCTGGACTACTGGCGCGAGATCCACCTCAAGGCCGGCTACGTGGAGATCTCCACGCCGCTCATCATGAACAAGCAGCTGTGGAAGACCTCGGGCCACTGGGACCACTACAAGGACAACATGTACTCCACCGTCATTGACGACGAAGAGTACTGCATTAAGCCCATGAACTGCCCGGGCGGCGTGCTGGTGTACGCCTCCAAGCCGCACTCCTACCGCGAGCTGCCCATTCGCGCCGGCGAGATTGGCCTGGTGCACCGCCACGAGCTGCGCGGCGCCCTGCACGGCCTGTTCCGCGTGCGCTGCTTTAACCAGGACGACGCCCACCTGTTTGTGCGTCCCGACCAGCTGACCGACGAGATCGTGGGCGTGGTCAACCTCATCGACTCCGTGTACCAGAAGTTTGGCTTTAAGTACCACGTTGAGCTTTCCACTCGCCCCGAGGACTCCATGGGTTCCGACGAGGACTGGGCACGCGCCGAGGAGGGCCTGCGCACCGCTCTGGAGAAGCTGGGCATGGACTACGAGGTCAACGAGGGCGACGGCGCCTTCTACGGTCCCAAGATCGACTTCCACCTGGAGGACTCGCTCGGCCGTACCTGGCAGTGCGGTACCGTCCAGCTCGACTTCCAGATGCCGCTCAACTTTGATCTGGAGTACGTGGACGCCGACGGCACCAAGAAGCGCCCCATCATGCTGCACCGCGTATGCTTTGGCTCCATCGAGCGCTTCATCGGTATTCTGATTGAGCACTTTGCTGGCAAGTTCCCCACCTGGCTGGCTCCCGTGCAGGTCAAGGCGCTTCCCGTCTCTGAGAAGAGCCGCGACTACGCCCACGAGGTGTGCGCCAAGCTGGAGGCGGCCGGCATTCGCGTGGTCTGCGACGACCGCGACGAGAAGATCGGCTACAAGATCCGCGAGGCCCGCAGCATCGACCGCGTGCCCTACATGCTCATCCTGGGCGAGAAGGAGGTCGAGGCCGGCAACATCTCCGTCCGCGATCGCTCCAACGAGACCGTTCAGATGAGCGTTGACGAGTTTGTTGCCAAGGTTCTCGAGGAGATCAAGACCCGCGCCTAAGGCAAGCAACACAACAATTAACAAAGGCGACCGTCCACAAAGGACGGTCGCCTTTTTTCATACCCAAATAAAAAAAGCCGCTGGTTGAGCGGTTTTTTTTGTTGTACAAAAAGGTACAGGTTTTTATAGAGGGGTATGGAGATGTACCTACTAGCAGTACATTTTGCGTAATCTGGGCAAACGCTGATTAATTGCTCGTATAATGTCGTCTGTAGAAAGATACAAAAACCTGTACTTTTGCGACTGCGCCTAGCTGCGAGCGAGAAGCCTGTTCTAAACGCCCCTGCATTTGCGTGCATCGCAAAGCCAAAAGAGGGGGGCGAGAACATGGAACAGACTACACGGCGCCAAGAGCAGCTGCCGGGTGCTTTTAGCGGCGCCACCACCAACAGCCAGCACGGTCGCGTCCGCTGGTATCTGGCTCACACCCCCAATGGAAAAGAGCGCGAGACCTGCGAAAAGGTCCGCCGCATTATCCCGCACGAACTGATGCAGGACGCTTTTGTGATGCAAAAGGAGTTCTGGTTTAAGCGGGACGGCGCATGGTCGCTCCAAACCAAACCTATGTACAAGGAATACTTCTTCGTCGCCACGCGCGATGCCGCCGTGCTCGATAGGGCTTTGGCCCAGTTGAGCTTTGGCTGCCGCATTGCCGGCAGCAGGGAGCGGGCCTATGCGCCCATGCCGGACGACGCGCAGGACTGGTACCGCAGCGTGCTCGACGACGACGGCGTTGTGCGCAACAGCGTGGCCCGTATAGAAGACGGCGTGCTGCACATAGAGCAGGGGCCCTTGGTGGGGCAAGAAGCCCGCGTAAAGAAGATCGATCGTCATAAGCGCTGGTGCCTGGTGGACGTGGGCGAAGGCGACTCCGCTTTCAGGGAGCTGCTTCCGCTGGACGTGCCCAGCAAGACGTAAGGGGACGTTGCGCCAGCAGTTAATTCAAATTTTGAGTTCATAGATGGGGGGGTTCCTGGGGACAGGAACGTATGTTTTATTGTGGCTGAAAAAGAAGTAACAGAGAGCTGTGTGTCCGTGGGGGACGCACTGGCTAATAAAGAGATTAAACCGAGCGGTACGCTTGGCTACCGCTTTATTAAGAGGCTGTTTGACCTTGTATTCAGTCTTTTGATGAGCGTACTGCTGCTTATCCCTATCGCCATTGTGTGTGCGCTCATCAGCCTTGAATCGCCTGGCAGTCCTATGTATACGCAAGAACGAGTTGGCAAGGGCGGAAAGACCATCAAGATTTTTAAGCTCCGCAGCATGGTCTCCGACGCTGGCGAAGTACATAAGTACCTTAGCCCTGAGCAGCTACATCAGTGGGAAGTTGAGCGCAAGGTTGACGATGACCCCCGCATTACCAAGGTTGGTCGGTTCATCCGTAAGTGCTCAATTGACGAGATGCCGCAGTTTCTCAACGTGCTGAACGGCGATCTTTCCGTTATTGGGCCGCGCCCCATTACACAGGATGAGCTCGAGCAGCATTTTACTGATGAAGAAAAAGCTGAGTTGCTTTCTGTTCAGCCTGGCATTACGGGCCTGTGGCAGGCGACTGATCGTAATGCCGCTACCTTCGAGAGCGGTTTGCGTCAAAAAATTGAACTAAATTACGTGCGCAATCGCTGCTTTCGCATGGACTGGAAGTGCTTCACAGGCACCTTCAGTGCCATGTTCGGCAAGAAGAGGACGGGGCGATAGATGGAAATCTCCGTCATCATTCCGACTCTTAATGCTGAGCATGAAATCGATGGGCTTTTAATTGCCCTCGAACATCAGTCTATTCAGCCGGTTGATATCCTGATCGTTGATTCCGCTTCGGAAGATAAAACTATAGAGCTGGTCCGGCAGCACAAAAGAGTCCGCCTGCTGAAGATTGATCGCCAGGATTTCAACCACGGCACCACAAGAGACATGGCGCTAAGGGAGTCCAGGGGTGACTTTGTATGCTTCCTTACTCAAGATGCTGTGCCCGTTTCTGATGATTACCTGGAGCGGCTTGTTGCTCCCATGGTTGATGATTCCGATATTGCTCTCGTAAGCGGCAGGCAGCTGCCTAAGGCGGATGCCCGACGTTTTGAACAGCTGGTGCGTGGTTTTAACTATCCCGACTGGCCATCCGTTCGTTCCAAATATGATCTCGAGAAACTCGGTATTAAGACGTTCTTTGCATCTGATGCCTGTTCTGCCTATCGACGAACTGCATATCTCGAATGCGGCGGATTTGAGCACGTTAACACTAACGAGGACATGCTCATGGCGGCAAGGTTTATCGCTTCAGGGTTGAAGGTGGCTTACGAGCCGCGTGCAGAGGTCTATCACTCGCATAACTTGACGCCATCCCAACAATTTACCCGCAACCGCGCTGTCGGCTTCTTTCTCGAAACGCATGCAGACGAACTCATGCATGCAAGTGAGATTGGTGAAGGAGGCCGGCTCGCCAAGATGGTTTCGTTGCAACTTCTACGAGAGGGAAGTCTTGGCGAGTTCGTTGCTTTCGGAGTCGACTGCTGCGCCCGCCTTCTCGGAAATCGCGCTGGCCGCAGGGCAGCAAGAAATGAAAGGTTATAGCTAATGAAAGGCATTATCCTCGCCGGCGGGTCCGGCACCCGCCTGTACCCGCTCACGCTCGTGACCTCCAAGCAGCTGCTGCCGGTCTACGACAAGCCCATGATCTACTACCCGCTGTCCACGCTCATGCTGGCGGGCATCCGGGACATCCTGGTCATCTCCACCCCGACCGACCTCCCCAACTTCGAGCGCCTGCTCGGGGACGGCTCGCGCTACGGCGTGAACCTCTCCTACGCCGAGCAGCCCTCGCCGGACGGCCTCGCGCAGGCGTTCACCATCGGCGAGGACTTCATCGCCGGCGAGCCGTGCGCCCTCGTGCTCGGCGACAACATCTTCTACGGCAACGGCCTCAGCCGTCATCTGACGCGCGCCGTCCAGAACGCCGAGTCGGGCCGCGCCACGGTCTTCGGCTACCACGTGGACGACCCCGAGCGCTTCGGCGTCGTGGAGTTCGATCGCGAGGGCCGCGCCGTCTCCATCGAGGAGAAGCCCGCCCAGCCCAAGAGCCCCTACGCCGTCACCGGCCTGTATTTCTGCCCGGGCGACGTGGCCGCCAAGGCCCACGAGGTCAAGCCCTCCGCCCGCGGCGAGCTGGAGATCACCACGCTCAACCAGATGTACCTGGAGGAGGGGACCCTGTCCGTGGTCACCCTCGGCCGCGGCTACGCGTGGCTGGA
>NZ_QRQS01000014.1:443-50708 GCF_003475605.1 Collinsella sp. AF31-11 | reverse complement strand
GCCGACTATATTTGGCTAAATTTTTCCGACACTAACACCGTATGGTTTCTCGCGCAAAACGCTTGCCGAGTGCGTGGGGGTTTCGCCGTATCGTGCCCGCGCCGCAATCGATCGCTTGGATTCCGAAGGCATGATTGATGTCGTCTCGCGTTATAGCGACGACGGCGGTCAGCTTGCAAATGGAATTTGCCTCACCGAACGTGGCGAGTGGTATCTTGAGGGCGTCCGTGCCGGTATGCTCGTTCAAGAAATGCTTGAGGACGAGGTTGCTGATCGATAGCAGCGTGTAGCCCTTGCCATAGCGACGCTGCCTGGGACACCGGGCGGCGTTTTGTTTCAAGACTGAGAAATGCAATCGCACGCGAGAAAAATTGCGAACGGTCCGCGGCGCGAGTATTACAATGAAGACCCGTAAGATGTGGATAAACAACTTCTACGGGAAGCGCAGGTAACTCAATATGACCAAGCATGTGTTCGTAACCGGTGGCGTGGTTTCGTCCCTGGGCAAGGGTATTACCGCGGCCTCGCTGGGCCGTCTGCTCAAGTCGCGTGGCTACAAAGTAACGATGCAAAAGGCCGACCCGTATCTGAACGTCGACCCCGGTACCATGAGCCCCTTCCAGCATGGTGAGGTCTTCGTGACCGAGGACGGTTACGAGTCCGACCTGGACCTGGGTCATTACGAGCGCTTTATTGATGAGAACCTGACCCGCGATTCCAACTTTACGACCGGTGCCATCTACAAAAGCCTAATCGCCCGCGAGCGTCGCGGCGACTTTTTGGGCGGTACCGTGCAGGTGATTCCTCACGTCACCAATGCCATTAAGGACAAGTTTCGCCGCATCGAGGAGCAGACCGGCTCCGATGTAGTCATCACCGAGCTGGGCGGCACGATCGGCGACATCGAGTCCCAACCGTTTGTCGAGGCCATCCGTCAGTACCGCAAGGAGGCCGGCCCCGAGAACGTCTGCTACATCCACGTGTCGCTCGTTCCCTATATTGCCGCCGCCCACGAGGTCAAGACCAAGCCCACACAGCACTCCGTCAAAGAGCTCCGCAGCTTTGGTATCCAGCCCGACATCATCGTGCTACGCTCCGATCACCATATTGACGATGCCATCCGCGGCAAGATCGCGAGTTTCTGTGACGTCGACACCGACTGCGTCTTTACCAACGAGGACTGCGCGAGCATCTACGACGTGCCGCAGCTGCTTGCCGAGCAGGACTTTGACCTGCGCATTTGCGAGCGTCTGGGTCTGGATCCGCGTGAGCGCGACATGAGCGAGTGGAACGAGTTCCTGCGCAAACAGAATCACGCCAACCATCACGCTGACAAGGTAAAGATCGCCGTCGTGGGCAAGTACACGCAGCTGCCCGATGCGTACCTGTCGGTTATCGAGGCCCTGCACCATGCGGGCGTCTTCTACGATCGCCATGTGGACGTCCAGCTGGTCGACGGCGAGAGCCTCGACGAGCAGAATGTCTCCGAGGTTCTGGGCGACGCCTCGGGCATCCTGGTCCCCGGCGGCTTTGGCAAGCGCGCCCTGGAGGGCAAGATCCTCGCGGCCGAGTTTGCCCGTGAGCACAAGATTCCGTATCTGGGCATTTGCCTGGGTATGCAGGTGGCCGTGTGCGAGTTCGCCCGCAACGTCGTCGGCCTTGCCGGCGCCAGCTCCTCTGAGTTCGATCCGGACGGCCCGTTTAGCGTCATCGATCTGATGAGCTCGCAGGAGGACGTGACCGAGAAGGGCGGCACCATGCGCCTGGGCGCCTATCCGTGCAAGCTCGCCGCCGATACCCTCGCTCGCGAGGCATATGGCGAGGAGCTCGTCTACGAGCGTCACCGTCACCGCTTTGAGTTCAACAACGCCTTCCGCGACCAGCTCGAGGACGCCGGTTTGGTTATCTCGGGTCTGTCGCCCGACGAGCGCCTGGTCGAGATGGTCGAGCTGCCGCGCGACGTGCATCCGTGGTATGTGGCAACCCAGGCTCATCCCGAGTTCAAGAGCCGCCCGACCAACCCGCAGCCGCTGTTCCGCGAGTTCGTGCGCGCTTCGATCGGCCAGCACGAGGGTGTCGACCGTCTGCAGGTGACGCCCATGAACCTCGCTATGGACTAAGGGTGCCGGCGAACAAAGAACATACCGGAGCTACTCCCTCGTCGCTCGCCGTGGCGGCGGGGGAGTATCTCGATTACCTCGCGGTCGAGCGGGGTTTGGCGCGCAACACGATTGCGGCCTATCGTCGTGACCTGACGACGTACTGCGTCTATCTGGAGCGGGCGGGTATTGTGTCTTTTGAAGAGGTGACCCGTCAGGTCGTGGAGGGCTTTGTCGCCGATCGCCGCGACGGAGGCTATTCCGATGCCTCGGTGGAGCGTGCGCTTGCGGCCGTGAAGGGCCTGCATGCCTTTTTGGTGCGCGATGGGGCCGTGGCCCAAAACCCGACGGCGGCGTTGCGCCTGCCTAAAAAGGCTGAGCGTTTGCCGGAGTATCTATCGGTGGAGGATGTCTCGGCGCTGCTCGATCAAGACTTCCCCGAGGGCGAGATGGGCTTGCGCGACCATGCCATCTTGGAAGTGCTCTACGGATGCGGTTTGCGTGTGAGCGAGTTGGTGGGGCTCGATGTGGGCGATATCCATATCGACGATGGCTTTGTGCTCGTTCGCGGTAAGGGCTCAAAGGAACGCCTGTCCCCGCTGGTGGGAAGCGCGGCGCGAGCTCTGACGCTTTATGTAACTGAGGGGCGTTCTCGCTTGGCGGCCCATGCCCGCGGAACCGAGACCTCGGCGGTCTTTTTAAATAAGAACGGCCGCCGTCTGTCGCGCCAGGGCATCCATGCCATCTGTGAGCGCTATGGGCGCCAGGTGGGGCTGGTGGGGCTCCATCCCCATACGCTGCGTCACTCCTTTGCCACCCATATGCTTGCGGGCGGCGCAGACCTCCGTGTGCTACAGGAGATCTTGGGACATGCCGATATATCGACCACGCAGGTCTACACGCATGTCGATCGTACGCAACTGACCGAGGTCTATCTGGCGGCGCACCCGCTGGCGCATCGTTAGCACATCGCTGACCTGCAAATTTATAGGTATTTGAGGACGGGCCCCAGATTGCCGCGGCGTGCTTTTGCGCGCGCATGGGCAATCTGGGGCCCGTCCTATTTTTCGCCACATGTCGTCGCGGTGGTGGGCCGCACGTGCCTTGGGTGGGGGAGTTTGGGGGCGATGTGAACGGCATGTAAAGGGACGCAAAAATCGCCTCAAGGTCAACTTGAAGGTTGAGGATGAACGGCGGGGTGCCACAGGTGGCATCCCGCCGTTGCTGTAAACACAACATATTGTGTTTTCGAACATATGATTGGGGGTGTTTTGCAATATATGGTGGGTGGAGTGGTGGGGCGGAGTGGGGGAAGGGGTGGGGAAAGGTGTTGAAAAATGGGGCGGTTCCCCATATTATTAATGACGTCGACAGGCGGGGTGGTTCCCCGCGTACGTGCCATCTGAGTAACCGAGGGGAGGGCGCACATGGGAATGACTGGCGCATACGAGCGCAATCTCGATGCAAAAGGCCGTCTGTCCCTGCCTGCACCCCTTCGCGAGGAGCTTGGAGAGCACGTTCGCGTGTTCAAAGCCCTGGATGTCGATGCTCTGTACGTGTTCTCTGCCGAGGCCTTCGATAAGTGGGTCGAAGGACTCTTCGCGGGTCGTGAGGGCCACGAGGGTTTTAACCCGCGCGACATCAACGACCAGAAGCTCATGAGGGCGATCAACAAGCGCACCACGTCGATGGACGTGGACAGCGCCGGTCGTATCGGTCTTTCCGAGTCTCTCCGCAAGCAGGCGAACCTCGACCGCGAGGTCACGGTTGTGGGCAACTACGACCACCTTGAGGTTTGGGATCGCGCCGCGGCCGATGAGGACGATGACGACGAGGCCCTGCTGGACCTCTTCTTCTCGTAAGGGCAAGGCACGGGTAACGGATGGAGCGTGGGATCTTGACACAAGAATATCGGCATGAACCTGTCATGCTCGGCGAAGTGCTTGAGTCGCTGCGGCTAAAGAGCGGCTCCGTTGTCTGCGATTGCACCCTTGGCGGTGCCGGCCATTCGGTAAAGATGGCTGCGCAGGTGGGGGAGACGGGCCTTTTGCTCGGCGTCGATCAGGACGACATGGCCCTCGAGGCCGCTGGCGCCCGTCTGGACCGCGAGGTTCCCGGCGTTCCGCACCAGCTGCTGAAGGGCAACTTCGGCGACTTGGACGAGCTGCTTTGCTCGGCCGAGGTGCCCGGGGTCGATGGCTTCCTGTTCGATTTGGGCGTTTCGTCACCGCAACTCGATATCCCTGGCAGGGGCTTTTCGTATAACGAGGACGCCCCATTGGACATGCGGATGGATCCGGGTAATAACACCTTAAACGCAGCTGAGGTCATCAACACCTATAACGAACACGACCTCGCCCGGATTCTACGCGTCTACGGCGAAGAGAAGTTCGCCTCGCAGATCGCGCGCGAGATCGTGCGCCGCCGCGAGCAAGAACCGATCGAAACCACCGGCCAATTTGTCGAGATCATCAAGGCGGGTATCCCGGCTGCCGCTCGTCGGCATGGCGGACACCCGGCCAAGAAAAGTTTCCAGGCCATTCGCATCGAGGTCAATCACGAACTCGATGTGCTCGAACGAGGGCTTGATGCCGCCACCAGGTGGCTCAACCCGGGCGGACGTATCTGCGTCATCTCGTATCACTCGCTCGAGGACCGTATCGTAAAGAACCACTTTAAGGAGATGAGCCAGGGGTGCACGTGTCCGCCGGAGATTCCGGTGTGCGTGTGCGGCAACGTGCCGATACTCAAGGTCATCACCCGCAAACCCTTGGTTGCCCAGCCTGATGAGGTTGAGCGCAACCCTCGGGCGAGATCAGCCAAAATCCGCGTGGCGCAGCGTCTGTAGGCGCGACCGCGCGATATTGGACCTCCCGCTCGCACCATAAACGAAGCTTAAACACACTACCAACGTACTCGGGATGGGAGGCGGCATATCATGGGCTACAACACTTCAAGCGCAGCACTTGCCTATGATATGAACGCCATGCCCGCCTATCGTGAGACACCGCAGGCCCCCGTTGCTCCCCGTGAGCAGCGCACGCCGCGCTTTGATGTCTACACGGGCGCGGGCCGTCAGGCAAACCAGGCGGTAAGCCCGGTTTTCATGAGCGTTCTTAAAACGTTTTGCATCATTGCGGCTATCTTCATGACGATCGGCGTCGCCCGCGTGGCGCTCGCCGGCGTTACGGCCCAGGTGCTCAACAGCAACGCCGAGCTAACCAACACGCTCGAAAAGGCGACCGATGAGAGCTCCGACCTGGAGGTCATGCATTCGGTCTATGGCGCCGACACGCGCATTCGCGACCTTGCGGGCGCTTATGGCATGGTGGAGCCCAGCGAGAGCGTTACACTTGACTTTTCGCAGGATGCAGCCGCGGGCGCCAACGCGACCGCGACCGCTCAGTAGCAAGACGGTAGCTGAGTATGACAAATGACTATCGCCGCGGTTCCGATGGGGGCCGCGGTTCTGGACGTCCCTCGTCGCGGGGACGTTCTGGTTATCAAGGAACGGGTCGGCAATCTTACAACGCCGGGCGGTCCCGTGGCAACGACCCGGCGTCGCGACTTCGCGGCTCGGGCGGCCCTCAAGTGCATAACACCAGGTCGCGCAAGAGTTCGTCGACCGAATGGCTCACAGGCACGCCGCTGCCTCGCCGCAAAGCCGTCATGGGATTCATTGGGCTTGGCTTGGGCTTGGGCGTCTTTCGCCTTGCCGACTATCAAATTGTCGAAGCCGATAAACTGCGCGAGCGTGCCGATGCGCGGCGCCTGCTTGCGCAGACCCTCTATGCCAAACGTGGCACCATCTACGACCGCAACGGTAACGTGCTGGCGTCGTCGGTCGAATGTCGCAACATCGCCGTGAACCCGCAGCTTGTCGAGGATGTTGACAAGACGGTGTCGGCGCTGGTCAAGGCAACTGGAATCGATAAAATGACCTGCCGTAAGCTCGTCGAGTCCGATGGAACCTGGGTGTATATCAAGCGCCAGGTGGACGAAGACGATGCTGCGGCGCTGGAGAAGAAGAACCTGCCCGGCGTGCTTTTTGAGCAGGCCATGAAGCGCGTATATCCATACGGCAATCTGGCATCGCAGGTGCTGGGTGTAGTGAATGTAGACAACGACGGCTTGACGGGTCTCGAAAAGCAATACAACAAGCTTCTGACCGGCACGAACGGTTCTCTCGTACGCGAGCGCGCGAGGGACGGCAGCTATATCGCGGGCGGTGCCTATAAAAAGGTGGCTGCGGTCGACGGCGTTGATATCGTGACGACGCTCGATGTCAATATCCAGCGTACGGCTGAGGACGCTCTGGCAGAGGCTGTCGAGAAGACAAAGGCCAAGAACGGCTCGGCTTTGGTCACCGACCCCACGACCGGCGAAATTCTCGCCGCCTGCTCGTATCCGACCTACGACCAGACCGATTTGGAAAACGCCAAGACCGAGGATATGAACCTGCGCCTGGTAACCGACGCCTACGAGCCCGGCTCGGTCTTTAAGACACTCGTGGCGGGCGCCGGCTTCGACTTGGGCGTAGTGCGATCGAGTACGTCGTTTGAGGTGCCGGCGAGTATCAAGGTGGGCGACGATACCGTCACCGATGCCGACAAGCGCGACTATGCCATGACCATGGATGTGCGCGAGATGATGCGCCGTTCGTCCAACGTGGGCTTTGTCCTGGTGGGGCGCAAAATCGGTGCCGACGACTTTGCCGCCTATGTGGACAAGTGGGGCATCGGTCACAGCTCGGGTGTCGATTTTCCGGGCGAGAGCCTGGGTATCGTCAAGGAGCGTGACCAGTATGACGGCGCCACGCTGGGCTCGATGAGCTTTGGGCAGGCGCTGTCTGTCTCGCCGATTGAGATCGCACGTGCCGTGGGCGGCATCGCCAACGGCGGCGTGATGATGACCCCACACTTCTATAAGTCCAGCAAAGGCGACGAGAAGGACTGGGGCGAAGGCGAGCGCGCGATTTCGGAGGACGCCGCATCGCAGGTGACATCGTGCATGCAGACGGTCGTGTCCGAGGGAACGGGCGTTGGCGGCGCGGTTGACGGCTATGACGTGGCGGGCAAGACCGGTACGGCCGAACGTGCCGACGAGAACGGCGGCTACCTCAAGGAGAACTACATGTCGTCCTTTATGGGCTTTGCGCCGGCGCAATCGCCCAAGGTGCTGTGCTATATCACGCTCGACGGAACGCCGAGCGGCTCAGATGCCGCTGCGGTGCCGTTCCAGTCCATTATGGCCAACGCGCTCGACGTGCTGGGTATCCCGCGCACGAAGTAGGGGGTTACAATCTTTGGGGCGTGGTTTGTTGTCCCATATGAGGGGTGTTCACATGCCCTGCACCACGCATGCGCGGCGCTGGGATACAATACGCCGATAGCATTATTAGGTTTACAGGGGAGCTGCAATGATAGAGATCGCCGTCAACAACCTCGCGGCCGCAACAGGGACCCGAACCGTGACGGGAGAAGTCGATCGGGTATGCCGCGGGTGTGTTATCGACTCGCGCCAGGTCGAGGAAGGGACGATTTTCGTCGCCTTTCCCGGTGAAAACGTCGACGGCAATGATTTTGCTTCCCGTGCCGTCCAGTCGGGTGCCGGCGCCGTCGTGATGACGCGCGAGCCCGAGGCCGAGCTGGTCTCGCTGGCGCAAGACAAGGGCTGTGCCATCCTGCGGACCGATGATCCCGAGGAGTTTCTGCTGCGTTTGGCGCACGCGTATCGCCTGGAGCTTGGTTGCCTGGTCGTTGGCATTACCGGTTCCATCGGCAAGACGACGACCAAGGACGTGCTCGCCGCTGTACTCGCCAAGCGCTATCGTGTCTGGGCCACCAAGGGCAATTTCAATAACCTGATCGGCATGCCGCTCACGGTGCTTTCCGCCCCGGCCGATACCGAGGTTCTGGTGCTCGAGATGGGCATGAACCATTTTCACGAGATCGAGCGCCTGTCCCAGTCCGCCAATCCCAATCTTGCCATTGTGAGCAAGATCGGTACCTCTCATATCGGTATTTTGGGCAGCCGCGAGAACATCGCCCGCGCTAAGGCCGAGATTGTCCAGGGTATGTGCGCCGCCGGCGACTATTTGCCGCTGCTGGTTTTGGGCGGCGAGGACGACTTTACGCCGTTCATTCGCGATACGTTCGCCCAGCCTGCTGGTATCGACGTGATGCTTGCCGGCGTCTCGGACGATGATGAGGTCCGCGCCCGCGACGTTCGTGTTGATGACGAGGGCCGTCCGGTCTTTACGCTCGATTTTGGCCAGGGCGAGACGATCGATACCATGCTTGCCATCCCCGGCGTGCAGTCCGTTCCTAATGCCGTTAAGGCCGCCGCGGTTGCCTATCGCCTGGGCGTGACGCCCGAGCAGATCGATGCTGCCTTTAGGGGTCTCACGATCACCGGGCACCGCCAGGAGATCAAGCGCGCCAAGAGCGGTGCACGCATCATCGATGACTCCTATAACGCTAGCGCCGAATCGATGGCTGCCGGTCTCGATCTACTGTGCTCGCTTTCGTGCACGGGGTCTCGCATGGCGATCCTGGGCGAGATGGGCGAGATGGGCGATGAGGCTCCTCGCATGCATGAGCTCGTGGGCGCCTATGCCGCCGCCAAAAAGCTCGACATGCTGGCGTGCGTGGGTGGTGAGCTGGCCCAGCTTATGGCCGATGCCGCGCGCATGATGGGCATGGACGAGGACCGCATCCAGGTGTTCTCCGATTATCAGCAGGTGCTCGACCGCATGGGCGGCGCGCTTGAAAAACATGATGTTGTACTGGTCAAGGGTTCCCGCTTTGTTGAGCTCGACCGCTTTGTGGAAGGTGTGTGCTAGCCCATGTTCGGCAATCCCTCGTATCCAACGTATCAGGCTTTTTTGGGGCTTGGCATCGCCGCCGCCATTGCGCTGCTGCTCATGCCGTGGTGGATCAAGCTGCTCAAGGTTGAGGGTATCGGCCAGCAGGTTCGTGCCGACGGCCCCAAGCGTCATTTGGTTAAGCAGGGAACGCCCACCATGGGTGGTGTTGTCATCCTCGTCGCGATCTCGCTGACCTGCCTGCTGATGGGCAAGCTCACCACCGAGCTCGTGCTCGTGCTGCTCGCCACGCTGGCGACCGGCGTGCTGGGCCTGATCGACGACCTGACCTCCGTTACGCATGGGCGCTCGCTCGGTCTGACGCCCCATGCCAAGATGATCGGCCTAACCATTATCTGTGTCACCTTTACGGTACTTGCCGTCAACTGGTGCGGCGTCGCCCCCGAGATTCGTTTTCCCGGTGGGTTGACGATCGACCTTGGCGTACTTTCGACTACCATCTGCGGCTATTCGTTCCCGTGGCTCTATATTGTCTTTTGCTGGCTGATGATTGCCGGTCTTTCTAATGCCGTGAACCTGACCGATGGCCTTGACGGTCTTGCTGGCGGTACCTCCATGATTGCCATGCTCGCCATGGCTGCCATGGCATTTTTGTACGGAGACGTGAACCTGTCCATCTTCTGCACCGCGTGTGCCGGTGCCTGCTTGGGCTTTCTGTGGTTCAACTGCTATCCGGCGAGCATCTTTATGGGCGATACCGGATCGCTTGCCCTGGGCGCCGCGTTTGCCTGCACGTCCATCATGACCAACACCGAGGTCGTCTCCCTCATCATCGGCGGCCTGTTTATCGTTGAGACCCTTTCGGTCATGATTCAGGTTGTCTACTTCCACTTTACGCACAAGCGCGTCTTCCTTATGGCGCCCATCCATCATCATTTCGAAAAGAAGGGCTGGGCCGAGACCAAGGTCGTCATCCGTTTTTGGATTATCGCTGCGGCCTTTGGTGCCGTTGGCCTTGCTCTGTTCTTCCAGTTGGGATAGTGGTCTTTCATGCCTCTTGCTGATGTCTTTAGCCTGCTCGTTTTGGGTCAGGGCAAATCCGGTCTCGATGTCGCCCGCTGGGCGCTGGCGCATCCCGAGCGCGTAAGCGCCGTTACCGTGTATGGCGGCGGCACGTCTGAGCCCAATGACGCCACGCGTGCGCTCGAGGCTGCTGGTGTGTCGTTTGTCTATGGGACCGAACAGGTCGAGGGCGCCTATGACGTATGCGTGACGTGCCCGGGCATCTCGGAGTTCTCGGGCTTCTTTAAGGCCGGGCACGAGCATGCCGCCCAGATTATGGGTGAGCCCGAGTTTGCCTATCGCCTGTCGCCCGATAACTGGATTGCCATCACGGGCACCAACGGCAAGACGACCACCACGTCGCTGACTGATTATCTGCTCAAGGCTGCCGGCGAGGCCAGCGTAGCTGTCGGCAACATCGGCGAGCCGCCGGTCAACGAGATTGACGGCCGAGCCCACAACGAGTGGTTTGTGGCTGAGCTCTCGAGCTATCAGATTGCTACGACCACCGAGCTCCACCCTCGCGTGGCGGTGCTGCTCAACATCACTCCAGACCACTTGGGCTGGCATAAGAGCCATAAGAACTACGCGCTTGCCAAGGTCAAACTGTTTGACAATATGGACGATGACGATCTGGTGGTTGTCGACGTCGAAGACGCCGGCATTCACGAGTTCGATGAGTACATCTACACGCCGGGTCGTCGCATCTGCAAGGTTGCCTTTGACGAGCCTGAGGGCGAGGATGCCTTTGACGAGCCTGAGGGCGAGGATGCCGCCTTTGTGCGCGATGGCAAGATGATCGTGCGTCTGAAGGGTGTCGAGACCCCGCTCATCGCTACATCCGAGCTCAAGATCTCGGGCCATCACAATGTTATCAATGCCCTGTGCGCTGCCACGGCTGCCTTGGCAGTCGGTGCCGATGTCGACGGTGTCTGCCGCGGTCTGGCCTCGTTCCAGCCGCTCGAGCACCGCGTGGAGCCGTGTGGCGAGATTGACGGCGTGCGCTACGTCAACGATTCCAAGGCGACTAACACCGATGCGGTCGAGAAGGCACTGACGGCATTTCCCGATGACGACGTGATCTTGCTGCTCGGCGGCCACGATAAGGGCACTCCGCTCACGGACTTCGCGCGCGTCGTTATGGACAACGTGCGCTCGGTCGTCTGCTTTGGCGATGCGCGCGAGCGCTTCACCGCCGCTATGGACGAGGCCGATGTCGATGGCGATGTGGATATCGCCCAGGCGGATGACCTGCGCGACGCCGTGGACGTTGCCCGTTCGCTTTCGAGCCGTGGTGACGTGATCTTACTTTCTCCTGCCTGCTCTTCGTTCGATGAGTTCTCGGGCTATGAGGAGCGCGGCCGCGTGTTTAAGGACTACGTGGCTCAGCTTGCCGCTACAGCGAAATCACAAATGGAATAGGGGTTGCGGTGAGAGAGGAGAGCCCCCGACAAGGTATGAGGAGGCCCGACTCGGACCGTGCTTCCTCACGTCGCACCACACCGCGTTCCAGCTGCGGCGGGCAGTCGTTTAGCGAACGCTATATTGCCGGCGTTCCCGCCCGTATCATGCGCCCCCGATTGATATTCATGGCCTGCTTGTTTACCTTGGTATGCTTTGGCCTGCTGATGGTGTACTCGGCGTCTTCGGTCGAGGCGCTGCACGAGAATGGCTCGGCGACGTTTTTTCTGGGTCGACAGGCCGCGTTTGCCGTGGTCGGTGTTCTGGCGCTGATTGCCATCGTGCGCGTTTTGCCGGACAGCTGGTTTGGGGAGGATGTGCTCAGGATCTTCCTTATCGGCATGATAGGGCTACTGCTTCTGGTGTTCTTGGTGGGCAGCGGCAGCCGCGGCGCCACGCGCTGGCTCAACATCGCCGGTATTCAGTTCCAGCCTTCCGAGTTTTTAAAGCCATTTGCCATTGCGTATTCGGCCATCATGCTCGATCGCTTCTTTTCGCCCGGTGGCAACATCAACGAATTCCTTCGCAAGATGGGCATCTGCCTGGGCATTTCGCTCTTTCTGATCTTTATCCAGCCCGATTTCGGTACTGTCCTGATCATCCTGTTGACCCTCATGTGCATGGCGTTGTTTGCGGGTCTCGACCCCAGATTTATCATCGGCGTGCTAATCTTCGGCATTCTCGTGATCGTGATTGCGCTTGTCGCAGAGCCATACCGTATGGTGCGTATTCAGGTTGCCTTGAACCCTTGGGCCGACGAGTATGGTGACGGCTATCAGGCCACGCTTGCCATCATGGCCTTTGCCTCGGGCGGTCTGTTCGGCCGTGGCATCGGCAACTCAACCATGAAGTACTCGTATCTGCCCGAGGCACACAACGACTACATCTTGGCCATCATTGGCGAGGAAGTCGGTTTTGTCGGAACCGTGCTGTTCTTCTTGGTGTTTGCGATGCTGATCTACTCGGCGTTTCGCATTGCCGAGCAGGCGACCGATCGTCGGGGCGCGCTCATGGCGTCTGGCTCCGCGGTCATTCTCGCAGTGCAGTTTTTGATTAACGCGCTGGGCATCCTCAACGTGTTTCCCATGACGGGCAAACCGTTGCCGTTTATTAGCTACGGCGGTTCGTCGATTATTGTGTCGCTCATGCTTGCCGGGTTGATCCTGCGCGTTTCGTACGAGAGCGCCCGCCGCGATGAGTATGACCGCCGCCGTGAGAGCTTTGCCGTTATGGATGAGAGTACCGCCGGCGTGCCCCACGTGCGCGGCGAGCGATCTTCGCGTAACGGTTTTACCGTCCTGGATGGCTCTGCGACCGACCCCGCAGCCCGCCCGCGTCAGCGAACGGCGCCGCAAGGTCGTCCTCAGCGCCCCACTCCTCGCAATGCGGGCGGCGGATATAATCGAATCGATTTGAACTCAGACCCGTCGGCGCGTCTGCGCACCGACGACCAGGGACCGCGTGTACGAAGGGACTACCATGACCGATAAGATGACCGTTGCTATTGCAGCCGGCGGCACGGCAGGGCACATCAACCCCGCGCTCGCCTTGGCCGAAGAGCTCCGTGACCGTGGCCACCACGTTGTGTTCGTGGGCCAGTCGCGCAAGCTCGAGGGTCGTCTGGTCCCCGAGGCTGGGTTTGATTTTGTGCCCATTACGGTCACGGGCTTCGACCGCTCCCGTCCTTGGACGGCGCTGACCTCGCTGTGGCGTGTCAACAAAGCCAAGCGTGTGCTCGCCAGTCATTTCTTAAAGGTCGGCAAGCCCGATGCCGCCATTGGTTTTGGTGCCTATGTCGAGGTTCCGCTGCTGGGGTGGTGCAAGGGCGCGGGCGTTCCGTATCTGCTGCATGAGCAGAACTCTGTTCCGGGCCTGGCCAACAAGATGATGAACTCCCACGCCGCCCGCGTGTGCATCTCGGTGCCGGCATCGCGCGCGGTCTTTGAGCGCGAAGGCGACCCTGACCATGTGCTCATGACCGGCAACCCCGTACGTCGCTCGGTGATCGAGGGCGATCGCGCTCGCGGCCGCAAGGCACTTGGCGTTCCCGAGGACGCTACGCTGCTGCTCGTCTTTGGCGGTTCACTTGGCGCCCAGCACCTCAACGAGCGCGTGGTTTCGCTCAAAAACGAGCTGCTTTCGCGCAAGAACCTCTATGTGTTGCATTCGACGGGTGCCGACGGCTTTGAGGAGACCGAGCGCGCTTTGGCGCTGACGCCCGAGGAAGCGAAGCGTTACCGCGTCCAGCCTTACATCGACAACATGGGCGATATGCTGGCTTCTGCCGATTTGGCGCTCTCGCGTTCGGGCGCATCGAGCGTGGCCGAGATCGCTGCGCTTGCCGTGCCCTCGGTGCTCGTGCCGTATCCGCATGCGACGGCCGACCACCAAACCACCAATGCCCGTTATCTGGTCGACGCCGGGGCCGGCGTACTTTGCGCCGATGCCGATATCGACGGTTCTGCCTTTGCCGATGAGCTGCTGCACCTGGTCGATGATGCGTCGGCGCGCGACGCCATGCGTCAGGCGGCGCGTGGTCTGGCTCAGGATAGGGCCGCCGCTCTTCTGGCGGATGCGGTAGAGGGTTTGCGTTAGTTAGACGGGATATCGTCGGTCGCCCTCGCGCTGATGCGGTAGGTGCGGTACAGTTAACGGGTTACAGGCAGTGTTTACGCAAGGAGTACACGAGCACATGGCTGATTCCCAGACTGCAACCTCCGCGCCCAAGTTTAAGAGCGCCCACTTTATCGGTATCGGCGGCGCCGGCATGAGCGGCATCGCCCTCGTTCTGCACGAGCGCGGTTATGCCGTTACCGGCTCTGACCTTAAGACGTCACGTTATATCCGCCAGCTTACCCGCGCTGGCGTGAAGGTGCATGTGGGCCATGAGGCCGCCACGATCGACGAGGTCAAGCCCGACGTGGTTGTTGTCTCCACCGCTATTCCGGAGTCCAACCCTGAACTTGTGCGCGCTCGCGAGCTTGGTATTCCCGTGTGGCCCCGTGCCAAGATGCTCTCTGCTTTGGGCCACGGCTACACCACCGTCGCTGTTGCCGGCACGCATGGCAAGACCACCACGTCTTCGATGTGCGCCACCATGCTCGACCGCATGGGTCTGGATCCGAGCTTCTTGATCGGCGGCATCGTCGAGGGCTATGACACGAACGGCAAGAACGGCTCGGGCGACTACTTTGTCGCCGAGGCCGACGAGTCCGACAGCTCCTTCCTGTTCCTGAACCCCAACGTGGTCATTGTGACCAACGTCGAGGCCGACCACCTCGATCACTACTCGGGTATCGAGGAGATCGAGGCAACTTTCGCCAAATTCATGAGCCTGGTGGGCGAGGACGGCACCGTCATCGTCTGCGGTGAGGATCCGCATCTGGTCGAGCTCGCCAAGTCGACGGGCCGTCACGTGCTTTCCTACGGCTTTGCCGAGAGCAACGATGTCGTCTGCGTGCATCCGGATGTCAAGGGCATCCAGAGTGACTTTATCGTTCGCTTTGAGGACGGCACTGAGCACGCTGTGGAGATCAAGAGCAATCCCGGTCGCCACAACATGCTCAACGCCACGGCGGTGCTCACCGTCGCCCATGTCCTGGGCCTTGACATCGACGCCGCCGCCAAGGCGCTCTCGAGCTTTGAGGGCGTCCGCCGTCGTTTTACCCACGTGGGCGATATCGATGGCATCACCGTGGTCGATGATTACGGCCATCACCCCACTGAGATCAAGGCGACGCTTGCTGCCGCTTCGTCGCTGGGCTACAAGCACGTCGACGTCGTATTCCAGCCGCACCGCTATTCGCGCCTGCAGGCCCTGTGCGACGACTTTGCCGATGCATTTGCCAATGCCGATAAACTGCTGCTGATCGATGTGTTCTCGGCTGGCGAGATGCCCATTCCGGGTGTCACCTCTAAGATGCTCGCCGATACCGTGCGCGCCAAGCATTCTGGCAAGGAGGTCGTGTACTGCTCCAGCCGTCTTGAGCTCAATCAGGAGCTCGAGCAGATGGTGGGCGAGGGCGACCTGCTGCTCACCATGGGTGCCGGTGACGTTACGACCGTCGGTCCCGAGTTCATCGAGTATCTGACTGCCAAGAAAGACGCTTAAATCAAATGGGTCTGTTTAACGCCGTCATGGCGCTCTCGGGCATGATCGACACGGATGTGATCGAGGACGAGCGCCTTGCGCGTCATACGAGCTATCGTATCGGCGGCAAGGCCGACCTCTTCGTGACGTGCCATAGCTATCATGCCCTCCGCCGCGCCGTGGCGGTGCTCGATCGCGAGCAGGTGCCGTGGGTCATCATCGGCAAGGGCTCCAATCTGCTGGTTGCCGATGGTGGTTATCGCGGTGCTGTCATTTCGCTCGGACGTGAGTTTCAGCGCACGGTTGTTGCCGATGACGGCTGTACGCTGACGGTCGGTGCGGGCGTGATGTTTGCGCGCCTGGTCAACGATGCCCTGTCGCGTAGCCTCTCGGGCCTTGAGTTTGCCGTTGGCATCCCTGGTTCGGTCGGCGGTGCGATATCTATGAATGCCGGCACACGGACCGAGTGGATTGGCTCGCTGGTCGAGGATGTCGTAACGTTTGACCCGGCATCCGGTATCAAGCATTATGCGGGGTCCGAGATCACTTGGGGCTACCGCGAATGTAGCCTTCCCCGCAATGAGATTATCCTCGAGTGCGTGCTCAAGCTTAAACCGGCGCCCAAGGCCGACATTCGCGAGCGCATGGAGCGGTACCTGACGAGGCGCAAGCGTACACAGCCCATGGGTCGCGCATCCTGCGGGTCGGTCTTTCGCAACCCGCCCGATGCGAGTGTGGGCAAGCTTATCGAGGATTGTGGATTAAAGGGTTTTTCGATTGGCGGCGCGGAAGTTTCGCCCGTTCACGCTAATTTTATCGTTAATAACGGAACTGCCTCGGCCGATGACGTTGCCGCGGTTATCAGACATGTGCACGGAAAGGTGAGGGAGGCGTATGGCATCGAGCTCAGACCGGAAGTTAAATTCCTCGGCTTCTAGAGCATCGAAACCCACCTTCCGCCGCGCCGGAGGGCGTTCCGGCGCGCCTGCCAAACCTCAACGCAATACCGTCGCGCACTCTAAGTCTGTCGGGCATGCTCGACAGACCAGTCGTCCGGTCGTCGGCTCGCAGCTCGGTAATCGTCCGGCCGCAAAAAAGTCCTCGCGTCCCTCGGTGACGTCAAAGCCTGTTATGGGCGCCAAGCCTGCCCGTCCCATGGCAGCTCCTAAGCCCTCGACGGGAACTAAAGCGGCGCGTCCGGGTCGCATGCTAGGCGCATCGAAACCGCGCTCGCTGACATCGGTGTCGGCTACCGCCGAGAAGCCTTCGGGTAAAAAAGGCGTCAACCCGTTGTCTTCACTTGGGGCGATGGCAAATAAAACATCAGACGCCGCTTCTGTCGTTGCAGGCAAAGGCAAAATCCTGGGCGGCGTTCTAGCCGTCTTGGCCGTGCTCGTCGTCGTTGCCATCGTGGTGATCAACTCTGGATTGTTTACCGCCACTGATATTCAGATTCAAGGCAGCGAGCATGTGACGAAGCACGATGCTGTCCAGCTGATCGATTTGCCCGAGGGAACGTCGCTTTTTAACGTCAATCCCGACCAGATTACCGAGGACCTCAAGCAGAACCCGTGGGTCTCGGGCGTGGATGTCCAGCGTCAGTTCCCGCATACGCTCATCATTACGCCGATGGAGCGCAAGGTCATCGCAATTGCCTATATCAGCTCCGATGACCTTGCCTGGGCCATCGGTGATGATGACACCTGGATCGCCCCGCTGTCGACGTCGGTCGAAGTGGACGACCAGGGCAACGTCATCACGACAGGGCAGGGCTCAAATACCCTGACCGGCATTGATGCCGCACTGGCGCTCGCTAAACACTATGGCGCGGTGTTGCTGACTGATGTCTCGGCGGATGTCGCTCCGGTTTCCGGCCAGGCGGTGAGCTCCAAGGCCGTTAAGGCTGGCTTGGATTATGTGCGTGGTTTTTCGAGCGAGTTCTTGGGACAAGTCAAGGATATTTCCACGCCTTCGGTCGAAGCCATCTCGGCAAACCTCAATAACGGCATTGAGGTGTCGCTGGGCGATTCGGACGATATCGCCAAGAAAGAACGCGTAGTCACTAAGTTGCTTTCGCAGGTAGAGGGCGTAACGTATATCAATGTGCGCTCTCCGGGCAACTACACATTCAGGAACGCTCCGACCTCGTAGCGCTGGTTGATGCTTTGTTGAGGGGCCATACCACGCCGTTTATCTGGTTTGTTTGGTTTTCACGGTCAATTATTTGACTGATACGTTCATAATGTGCAAACATAATACGGTTTACCTTTGCATTTACTTTCAACCTGAAGGTTAATGTGCGCAGGGGTCGACCCATGCTATGGCTATAACCTTTGTTCGGAGGACCGACATGCACGAGACAGAGATCAACAACTACCTTGCCGTCATTAAGGTGGTCGGCGTCGGCGGCGGCGGTACCAACGCGGTCAATCGAATGATCGAAGAGGGCATTCGCGGCGTCGAGTTTGTTGCCATCAACACCGATGCTCAGGCACTCGCGATCTCTGATGCCGATATCAAGGTGCACATCGGCACCGACCTTACCCGCGGCCTGGGCGCCGGCGCCAACCCCGAGGTTGGCCGCAAGGCTGCCGATGAGTCCCGCGACGACATTGCCGAGGCGCTCGCTGGCGCCGACATGGTGTTCATCACCTGCGGCGAGGGCGGTGGCACCGGTACCGGTGCTGCTCCCATCGTTGCCGATATCGCGATGAACGAGGTCGGCGCACTGACCGTCGCCGTCGTGACCAAGCCCTTCACCTTCGAGGGCCGCAAGCGCAAGAAGAGCGCCGAGGAGGGCATCAAGACCCTCTCCGATTGCGTCGACACCATGATCGTCATTCCTAACGATAAGCTGCTCGATATCGCCGAGAAGAAGACCACCATGCTCGAGGCCTTCGCGATTGCCGATGGCGTCCTTTCCCAGGGCACCCAGGGCATCACCGACCTCATCACCGTCCCCGGTATCATCAACCTGGACTTCGCCGATGTTAAGACCATCATGAAGCAGGCCGGTACCGCCATGATGGGTATTGGTACCTCTTCTGGGGATACCCGTGCCGTCGACGCTGCCCAGCAGGCCATCTCCAGCCCGCTGCTCGAGAGCTCCATCGATGGCGCCACGCGCGTGCTGCTCTCCATCGCCGGTTCCAAGGATCTGGGCATCCAGGAGATCAGCGACGCCGCCGACGTTGTCGCCAACGCCGTCGACCCCGAGGCCAACATCATCTTCGGTACCGTTGTCGACGAGTCCCTGGGCGATCAGGTGCGTATCACCGTCATCGCTACGGGCTTCTCCGACTCCAACGTCAACCGTCAGGACGAGCTCTTTGCTGCTCAGCAGTCTCAGAGCAAGGTCGCTGCCTCCGCTGAGCCGCAGCGCACCGCTCCTGCCGCCAGCCCGGCTCAGGCCGCTCCGACCCGCAACGTCGGTGGCACCGAGCTTCCTAACTTCGGCAACGATCAGTTCGAGCTTCCCGACTTCCTGAAGCGCGGTAGCTTCTAAGTCGTTCTTTGCATTGTTGTGCACAGGGGCGTGTCCGTATGGATGCGCCCTTTTTATTTCGACTTTGTAAACTAGAACCTCCAATCTCTTTACGTTCCCTTTACGATTGCCTCCAGTGCAGCAGGTATCCTTTTAAGGAAGTATGACAGCCGTATAAACGCGGGCTGTAGCGGCGATGCCGCGTACTTGTGTTATTAGGAGGCTTTAGTATGGCAGCGCGTGCGGACAAAGTTTCGCGTGTCGACCATGATGGAGTTACGTTGGTGGAGGGCGCGACATCCTATGTTCGCTTTGCCTTCACCGAGCGCGTCGGTGGTGTTTCCGAAGATGCGTACTCCTCACTCAACTTGGGCTCGCATGTTGGCGATGATCCCTTTGCTGTTCAAGAAAATCGTCGTCGCGCGCTCGAGGCTATGGGTGCCGCCGAGTGCGAGCACAACCTGCTCGTTCCCAATCAGATCCATGGTGACCATATCGTTGCGGTGACCTCGAACGGCGCCGATGACCTTGAGGACGTTCGCGAGCAGATTGCCGAGGGCTGCGATGCCATCGTCTGTACGGCGCATAACGTGCCCGTGCTGCTCTGCTTTGCCGACTGCGTTCCCGTGGTGCTGGTGGCCCCCGGCGGATTTGCCGTGGTGCACTCCGGTTGGAAGGGCACGATTGCACGTATTTCCGCCAAGGCGTGCCAGGCGCTTTGCGATGCTGCCGGCTGCGATGCGAGCGACGTTTCCGCCTATATCGGTCCCCATATCTTGGGTGACGAATATGAGGTGTCCCAGGAACTCATGGATCGCTTTGCTGCCGAGTTCTCGTGCATCGATGCGAGCATCTCTCGCATGCTCGATCTTTCCGCTGCCATTTGCGAGGCACTGGTAGATGTCGGTGTCGACGCGGATAATATCGTGGATACCCAGCTTTCGACTGTGCGTCAGAACGACCGCTTTTATTCCTACCGTAACGAGAACGGCACCTGTGGGCGCCATGCTGCGATCGGCGTGATGCTATGAGAAAGATCGTATCGGTCCTGAGCGCCGCTGTGCTTACGCTTACGCTGTGCGCCTGTTCTTCGGGATCTTCTACTTCTTCCATTACCGTCGCCGGCTCGACCACCTGCCTACCCATTGCCGAGATTGCGGCCGAGGGCTTTAAGGAAGAGACCGGCATCGACGTACTTGTCTCCGGTCTGGGCTCCTCTGCGGGCATCGAGGCCGTCAGCAACGGCACGGCCGATATCGCCAGCTCATCTCGCGGCCTCAATGCCGACGAGCAGGATCTGGGCCTGACCCCGATTGTGATCGCGCACGACGGCATCGCGGTCATCGTGAACGACGATAACCCGGTCGATAACCTCTCGACCGGGCAGCTCCGCGATATTTACGCCGGCAAGATCACCAACTGGAAGGAAGTCGGCGGAGAGGACCTGAAGATCCAGGTCATCAACCGAGATGAGGCGTCCGGCACGCGTGAGGCCTTTCGCACCATCGTGATGGACGGCACCCCGTTCGATCGTCGCTCGGCCGTTCTTTCGGGCACGGGTCAGGTGCGCGACGTGGTATCTCGTTCGCGCGGTGCCATTGGCTACATTTCGCTGGGCTTCGTCGATAGCCTCAACGCCAAGACCTCGGTCAAGGCCGCCTCGGTCAATCATGTTGAGGCGTCCGAGAAGACGGTCGCGAGCGGCGGCTATCCCATCTCGCGTGACCTGTACTTCTTTGTGAAGGGTGCGCCTTCGCAGCAGGCGCAGGATTACATCGACTACGTGACGTCCGAAAAGATGGACAAGCAGATTCGCGAGGCGGGCTTTATCCCCGTCACCAACGACGAGAAAGGGAGTGAGTAGCATGGAAGCACAGGAAAACTCCCAGACTGAGCAGAATGTTCAGGCGCCCAAGAAGCGCGAGCTGGCGCTCGTATCGCGCAGTACCTATATCAAGGAGAAGGCGCTGCAGTGGATCTTCTTTGCCTGCGCGTTCTTGGCGGTCGTTACCGTCATCCTGATTTTTGTCTTTACCACGTACTCGGCGCTGCCCGTCTTTACCGACATTGGCCTGGCGGACTTCTTCAGCTTTACGTGGGCGCCCTCCGAGGGCCACTACGGCATTATGTCGCTGCTGGCCGGCTCGGGTCTCGTGACTGTCGGTGCGCTCGCCATGGGTGTGCCGCTAGGTGTGGGTACGGCCGTGTATCTGGTCGAGATCGCCAGCAAGCGCGTGCGCAAACTCATCAGCCCCGCCGTCGACCTGCTGGCGGGCATTCCCTCCATCATCTACGGTTTCTTTGGCATGATTATCATCCGTCCGTTTATCGCGCAACTGACCGGCGGTCTTGGTTTTGGTGCGCTGACGGCGTGGTTCGTGCTTGCTATCATGATCGTCCCTACCATCACCACGCTCACCATCGATGCTCTCAATTCCATTCCCATGGGCATTCGCGAGGCATCGTATGCCATGGGCGCCACCAAGTGGCAGACCATCTATAAGGTCGTGCTACCTGCCGCCAAGCTGGGTATCGTGGATGCCATCGTGCTGGGTATGGGCCGTGCCATCGGTGAGACCATGGCCGTGCTCATGGTCGTGGGTAACGCTCCGGTTATTCCCGACAGCATTGCGAGCCCCATCTCGACGCTCACGAGCCAGATCGCGCTCGACATGAGCTATTCCTCGGGTCTGCACCGCTCGGCGCTGTTCGGCATGGGTGTGGTCCTGTTTATCATCTCCGCCGCGCTGGTGGGCATCGTCCGTCTGATTTCCAAGAAGAAGAGGGGGTAGGCTATGTCCGATTCCGTTGACACGACGGTCGATGCGACCTCGTCGCGCGAGCGCATCAAGCGTGCCCTTTCCCACGGCAAGAAGGGCCGCATCAACAAAGACCTGTCCAATAAGATCATGCTTGGCGTGTTCCGTGCCGCAGCATACATCACCACGCTGGTGCTGGTCGCTATCATCGCCTACGTGGTCATTAACGGTCTGCCGCATATCTCGTTCGACTTTATCTTCGGTTGGCCCCAGGGCGTCAACGCCGAGGGCGGCATTTGGCCCACGATCGTCTCGACCGTCTACGTGACGGCGCTCGCCATGCTTATCTGCACGCCGATCGCTGTGCTGGCAGCCGTCTATCTGGCCGAGTACGCCAAGCAGGGCAAGGTCGTCGAGCTCATACGCTACGCTGCTGACGCTTTGGCGTCGGTGCCCTCCATCGTTATGGGCCTGTTTGGCTACGCCTTGTTTGTCGAGGCCATGGGCCTGGGCCTTTCGATGGTCTCTGCCGCTCTGGCGCTGGCGCTTCTGATGCTGCCTATCGTCATGCGCACCACCGAAGAGGCCATTCGCGCCGTTCCGCGCTATATCCGTTGGGGCGCGTACGGCTTGGGCGCCACCAAGTGGCAGGTCGTCTCCAAGATCGTACTTCCTTCGGCCTTTGGTCGCATTGCCACCGGCATCGTCCTTGCCATCGGCCGCGCCATCGGCGAGACCGCCGTGGTGCTCTACACCATGGGCCAGGCCATCAATCTACCTATTTCGCCGCTCGATTCCGGCCGCCCCATGACGGTTCACCTGTACCTGCTTGCCAACGACGGCATCAACATGAACGCGGCCTACGGCACCGCGCTTTTGCTGATGGCGATTATTCTGGCCTTCAACCTGTTTGCGCGCTACCTGTCGCGCAAACGCCGCTAATTAAGGAGTCCCATGTCCGTCTATCAGTCCGCTCCCACGCCGGAGCAAGCAGCCATCACGGCCAAGGATTTCAACTTTTGGTACGGTGACTTTCATGCGCTGACGGGGCTCGACCTCAACATCGCAAAAAACGCCATCACCGCCTTCATTGGCCCTTCAGGCTGCGGCAAGTCAACGTTTTTGCGTTGCATCAACCGTATGAATGACCTTATCGAGGGTACCCGCGTCGAGGGTACCATGACGCTCGACGGCAATGATATCTATGCCGAGGGTGTCGACCCGGTCGACCTCCGTCGTCGCGTGGGCATGATCTTTCAGCAGCCCAACCCGTTTCCCAAATCCATCTACGAGAATGTCGCCTTTGGCCCTCGTCTGCAGGGCGTGACTAGCAAAAGCGACCTCGATGACATCGTGGAAGAATCGCTCAAGCGCGCCAACCTCTGGAAAGAGGTATCCAATCAGCTCAACAAGGATGGTTTGGCGCTCTCGGGCGGTCAGCAGCAGCGTCTGTGCATCGCCCGCGTGCTTGCGGTGCAACCCGATGTCCTTCTGATGGACGAGCCCTGCTCCGCCATCGACCCCACGTCCGTCTCTAAGGTCGAGGATCTGATGGCCGAGCTGGCGCCCGAGATGACGATTATCATCGTCACGCATTCTATGCAGCAGGCAGCTCGTATCAGCGACTACACCGCATTCTTCTTGCAGGAAGTTGCCGGCGAGCCCGCCACGCTCATCGAGTATGGTCAAACCGACGCGATCTTCACCAGCCCGGTGGACTCGCGTACGGAAGACTATATCACCGGCCGCTTTGGCTGATCGGTGCGACTAGTCCCAAGCCGATCGGACCTGGTCCGGTGCGTATTCACTGTGCGGGCGGCATGACCGCACCCAACTGATTGGAGTGAACCATGCGCAAACTGTTTTCCCGTCAGCTCATCGAGGCCCGTCACGAGATGCTGAGCATCTATGAGGCCGTCGATCTGGCCCTCCACGATGCCGTAAAGGCCTATGTGACCGACGACCGCAAGCTCGCCACCAAGACCAAGAAGCGCACGCTTTCGATTGACGCACGCTGCGCCAACCTGGAGGCCGTCTGCTACAACCTGATTGCCACGCAGTCACCGGTCGCCTCCGACTTCCGCCTGCTTCAGACGATCATCTATGTTGACTTTAACCTGCAGCGCACGACCGATAAGGTCCGTCAGATTTGCCGCGCCACGCGTCATATGATCAAGGCCGACATCTCGCTGCCCAAGGAGCTTGTCGGCACGGTCGAGGCCGAGGCTGAGGCCGTCTACCAGGTGCTGGGCTCTTCGCTTTCTGCGCTTGTCACCGATGACATGTCCATCATCTGCAACCTGGCCGTCGAGGACGAGCCAGTGCACGCTGCCTACGAGAAGTTCTTCCGCACCTTTAACCGTATGGATACGGGCGACTTTATGGACGACGACAGCAACTATGACGACCTGCGTCGCGCCATCATGGTTTCACGCTACCTCGATCGCATCGCTTCGATTTCCATCGATGCCGCTTGCCGTCTGACCTTCCTGTTGACTGGTCAGCGTATGAACGCCGGCGATATCGCCCGCACTGATGAGGATGAGCTCGAGAGCATGCGCGTGCCTTCGGGCGAGGGTGTTATCATGAGGCCCGCCGTCGATGCTCGCTACGTTGCCAAGGTGCCTGCTAACGAGGTTAGCGAGGGCCTGCGCTACCTGCTGGATCATCTTGAGGATGAAGACGATGGCGAGGACGACGAGGAGTAGGGTAGCTCCGCTCGTTGAGAGATTGTAAATACCTGAGGGAGCGCGGCCTTGCGGATGCGGGGCCGCGCTCTTGCGTTAGCATGGGACTACTTGTTGTGCTGTCTGCGGAGGCGATTTGCCATGGATAACTATTTAGACTTGATGCGCGCTCGCCGCGAGCAGATACTCGAGCGCTTTTATGCCGCGCTCGATCGCGCTGGGAGGCCCCACGATGCCGCGCGTTTGATTGCCGTGTCCAAGACCGTCGGCGTTGACGAGACCATCGCTGCCATTCGGGCGGGGTATCGCCATTTTGCCGAGAACCGCCCGCAAGAGCTCGTCCGCAAGCTTACGGGTCTGGCGGAGCATCCGGAGCTGCCCGAGGTGCGTTTCGATATGATCGGCAACCTGCAGACCAATAAGATCAATGCGGTGCTGGGCTCAGCCGAGCTAATCCATTCGGTGGGGTCGCTTCATCTGGCGCAGGCTATCTCGAGCCGTGCGACTCGTAAGATCGAAGCGGGCGAGCTGGTTGCTCCCCAGCAGGTGCTGATTGAGGTCAACGTGAGCGGCGAGGAGTCCAAGGGCGGTTTTTCGCCCGATGAGATTCGCGCCGCCGCGGGTGAGCTTGCAGAGCTTGAGGGAATTTGCGTGCAGGGGCTTATGACTATGGCGCCCCGGGGGAATAAGGATGTGGCACGCCGCACCTTTGCGGGGCTTCGTGAGCTGAGGGATGAGCTGGAGGCAGCGCATCCCGATTTGAACCTGCCTGAGCTTTCCTGCGGCATGAGCGAGGACTTTGAGCCTGCCCTTGAGGAGGGCTCTACGCTCGTTCGCCTGGGCAGGGTAGTATTTAGCCCGGAGTTTGCAGTAAAATAGGGCTCTGAAGTGCGCACTGGTTTACAGAGCGCCTGCACTAAACCGTGAGAGGACACAACCATGGGCTTCCTTGACGAGATTAAAAATAAGATGCACCTGGGCGGCCAGCAGGGTTACGACCAGGGCTATAGCCAGGATGACGACTACGGCTACGATGACGGCTACGACGACGGCTATCAGGGCGGCGGCTACAGTGGTGCTTCGGGCGAGGGCTTCTATACCCAGGACGAGCCGAGCAACGGCTTGCTGGGCCAGACGCGCCGCGGTGAAGCTGAGTCGGTTGCCGTGTATACGCGCTCCGGTCAGCTGGTCGGCGATGACTCGCGTCATGCAACGACGTACAATCCGCCGTCGCGTTCTCAGGATACGGTCACCGGTGGCTATCGTCCCGGCGCCTACGACACGCCGTCGAGCTATGCCGAGAGCGCCCGTGCTCGCGCCGCGGCGCCTGCGCCCGCCCCTGCGCCGAGCGACGCCTCGGCCTATGCGAGCAACATCATCAACGCCACGCCGCAGCTGCCTGCCTATGTCCTGCGTCCCGAGAGCTATGATGACGTTGAGACCGTTGTCCGTCGTGTGCGTACCAAACAGCCCGTCGCGCTGATTTTTGTCGGCGTTCGCACCGAGGTCGCCAAGCGTGTCCTGGACTTTAGCTATGGCTTTGCCTGTGGCCTGGGCGCTACGGTCAAAGAAGTGGGCGATCGCGTGTTCATGGTGCTGCCCGCCGGCTGCGAGGTCAAGGATTCGGACCTCAAGAAGCTTCGTGCCGACGGCTATCTTAAGTAAACCCAAGACGAGGAGATTCTCATCAACATCTACACCATTGTCCAGCTGGTCAACACGCTGTTCAACTTCTACTCCACGCTCATCGTGGTCTATTGCTTTATGACGTGGATTCCCATGAAGCAGGGCGGCCTGCTGCAGGATATCGCTGCAGTGCTCGATAGCGTCTGCGGCCCGTGGCTCAACCTCTTTCGTCGGTTTATCCCGCCGATGGGCGGCGTTGATTTTTCGCCGGTCGTTGCGATTATTGCGTTGCAGTTGGTGCAGAGACTGGTTCTGCAGCTTCTTATAGGTATACTCGTATAGAACTGACTTAGTAACTTACGTCGGGCGTGTAGCGCCGAGGCGATGAAAAAGGAGACTTGTTATGGCTATTACCCCTGCAGACATCCAGGCTCAGACTTTCTCTGAGGCCAAGCGTGGCTACGATCCTGCCGAGGTCGACGTCTTCTTGGAGACGCTGTCTTCCGAGGTTGACGCTATGCTCGCTAAGATCGTCGACCTTAAGGGCCGTCTGACTGCTACTGAGCAGCAGCTTACCGATGCACAGGCCCAACTTGCCCAGGCTCAGGATACCGCCGCCCAGGCCGCCCCTGCCGCCCCCGTGGCCGCTCCCGCCCCTGACTTCTCCGCTCAGGAGCGCCAGATTTCCGCTGCCCTGATCGCTGCTCAGCAGACCGCTGAGACCATCGTCAACGATGCCAATGAGAACGCTGAGCGTATCCGCAACGAGGCTGACGCCAAGGCCCGCGAGGTTATCCGCCAGGCTCTGACCGAGAAGCAGGCCGAGCTCGAGGAAATCGACCGTCTGAAGGCTTCCCGCGAGGAGTTCAAGGCCGAGTACCTCAAGCTCATCCAGCACTTTATGGACGACGCCCAGAACTCCTTCCCGGCCGACCTCATGGCCTCCACGCCAGTTGGTTCTGCCGCTTCTCCTGCGGTGACTGTTCCCGCCGAGCCGCTGCCCGTCGCCGATCCGGTTGTCCCCGTGGCCGATCCCTTCGCCCCGATCGACAACTTCGCTGCCGACGACCTGGACTAACATTAGGCCTACAATTTAGTGCCTAGAAAGGACCCGCAGCTTGCGGGTCCTTTTTTATGACTGTGCAGGGTGTGCAGGGGTGCGCAACATAAAAAACCGAGCCCTGCACATAGTGGCGCAGAACTCGGCGAACGGGTGAGCGGTCAAGGGTAGGTTTGCGGCATGTCCCAAAAATCTACTTGAGGAGGAAGTCGGAGAGGGGAATGGTGCGGGCCTCTCGATGCTCGGGGTCGGTGATATGGTCGGCAGGATAGCCACAGACGAGCATGTGATAGGGATAGACACCCTCGGGCAGGTCGAACTGCTCACGGGCCACCTCAGGCTTAAAATGGCACACCCAGCACGTTCCCAGGCCCTGCTCGGTGGCCTCCATCATCATCTGATCACACACGATGGACGTATCGATTTCACTGGAATTCATCTGATCATACGGGCGCACCCAAGCATCATCGGTAACGCTGCAAATGAGGAAGACAAGCGGAGCCCCAAAGATAGACCCATCACGAGCAAACCGAGGCTGACAAGCAGCAGCCTTCTCCAACAGCTCGGGCGTATCCAGCACCATCACACGAGAAGGATGATTATTACAAGCAGAAGGAGCAATCCGTCCAGCTTCAACAACAGCATCCACCACCGACTGCTCCACAGCCCGATCCTCAAAAGAACGACAAGAATACCGACCACGAGCCAAATCCAAATAACCCATAACCAAGCCCTCCAAAGTCAACGAATCGATCCAAAGCAAAATAAAGGGTACCCAAAGCACCATCCAGCCAAACGTTTGAGGCGGTCCCAAAGTTCCCAACCGGGCCCAAAGGCCCTGCTAACAAAAGCCCCATCGCTTTCAAAGTATCAGCCAAAGTTCCAATGGAGGTGCGTAAGGCGAAGGGCCGGCCACGGTTTACTTTCGAACGACTCTGCAAAGCAGCCGGAGTGAGAAAGCAAACCGTGGCCGGCCCTTCGCCGCCGGGACACGTACCCCAATTAACTGTTCTTCATGACAATCGAATCCACGACATCGGCCACATTCTCACAGCAGTCGGCGCAGTACTCCAGGAAGGCATATACGTCACGCCAGGCGATGACCTCGAGCGGGTCCTTGCCGTTGACGTGCAGGTTGCGCATGGCGTTGATGTAGAGCTCGTCGGCCTCGGACTCGATGGTGTTGATCTGGATGACCAGTTCGCGCAGCGTTTTGGACTTGCGGTAGTTGGGCAGCTCGACCATCAGGTCCTTCATGGCGCGGCAAGCGTCGGTCACCTTGTGGGCGATGACGATGGCGTCGGGATGGATGCTCTGAATGTTGGTGAAGTAGACGCGCTGCACGACGCCCTCGATGCGGTCGAGCACGGTGTCGAGTGAGCAGCTCATCAGGTTCAGATCCTCGCGCTCGAGCGGGGTGATAAAGGCGGTGAGCAGGGCGTCTTCAAGCTCGTGGTGCTTCTTGTCTGCCGCATGCTCAATGGCATGCATCTCCTCGAGCATATCGTGAATCTTCGCGGGATCGAAGTTCTCAAAAATCTGGGTAAGCAGCTCGGCGGCCTGGACGGCGAGGTCGGCGCAGGCGACGTAGTTGTCAAAGTAGAACGAATTGGGTTTCTTTGCCATGGGTGGGTCCTTTCGAGGCGAAGACGGGTAGGCGAAGTGTTGCGGTCCGGATGGACACTCGGTTTGACTAGAGGAACATCATGAACAGCTTGGCCATGAAAAAGCTGATGAGTCCGCAAGCGGGGAAGGTGAAGAACCAGGTGAACATCATGTCCTTGACGACGCCGAAGTTGATGGCTGAGAGGCGCTTGACGGCGCCGACGCCCATGATGGCGCAGGTTTTGATGTGCGTGGATGACACGGGGATGCCGGTAAGGGTGGCAAGTAGCAGGTTCGCGGCGCCCGCGAGGTCGGCAGAGAAACCCTGATACTTCTCGAGCTTAACCATGCTCTGGCCGACGGACTTGATGATGCGCTCGCCGCCCACGCTGGTGCCGATACCCATAGTGGCCGAGCACAGCAGCATAATCCAGATGGGGATGCCGGCATCGCCGACGCTCGTCTGGCCGTTGGCGAAGGCCACGCCTAAAAAGAGCACGCCGATGAACTTCTGTCCATCCTGCGCGCCGTGCATGAAGCTCATGGCCGCGGCACTCGCGATCTGAGCGTATTTAAAGAAGACGTTGGCACGTCGCCTGTTGGCGGCGGCAAAAAGAATCGAGACGAGCTTGCACAGGACCCAGCCCATGACAAAGCCCAGGCCGATGGAGAGCGCCAAGCCGTAGATGACCTTCATCCACTCGTGGACGTTGACGCTGCTCGCGCCGCCGAGGGCGATAGCGGCACCGGTCAGGCCGGCGATAAGGCTGTGGCTTTGCGAGGTGGGGATGCCAAAACGCGACGCTGTGGCGCCGTAGACGACGATGGAGAACAGCGCCGCGCACAGGCACGCGAGCGCCATGGTGCTATTTCCGCCAAAGTCGACGATATGTGAGATGGTGTTGGCGACGCTCGCGTTAAAGTGCGTCATGATGAGCACACCGAGGAAGTTGAATGCGGCGCTCATGAGAATGGCAGCGCGGGCGGGCATGCAACGCGTAGTGACGCAGGTCGCGATGGCGTTGGGCGCGTCGGTCCATCCGTTGACGAAGATGGCGCCGAGCGCGAGAATCACGGTGACGGCAAGGACTGGGTTCGACACAAGTTGGCCGAGGAAGGTTGAGAACGTTACGTCCATATATGGGCTTTCTCGAAGTTTGCAGAAACGTTACAAAAACATGATAAATCGTATCACCTCCTGCGGGTTTCTTTACCGAGTTCTGATGGGAGAAGTGAATTTTTGGGTACTAAAATTGAATATTAGCCCTGTTGACCTCCGGTGTTCTTTTTGCTAACACGTCGTGCGGACATGCGCATGCGGTCCGACACGCCAAAACCACAGCCTGTTCGCTTTACAATATGCAAACATGCGTTCGATAATAGGGGCATGGAATATCGACAGACAGATGGCAAAACTCGGCGCGTGCACAAGCAGTATGTGGACGTCGTGGCTCGCATCCTCGCGGGCGGACAAGTCGTGCCGGTCACCGTCTGCTGGGTTGACGGTCGCTGCTTTACGATTGACGAGATTGTCTCGACCACTGGGTTTGGCCTGACGGTTCACGGCATTCGTACGGCAACCTATAAGGTTCGTTTTGGCGGTCATGCGACCGAGTTGTATCTGGAGGACCAGGCGCGCGAACGGCCGGACGGCTTGCAGACCCACGTGATGCGTTGGTGGGTCTGGGCGTTTGATTGCACGCTCGAGGGTGGGCGCCGCAGGTAAAACGTGTGGCATTTGGGTACAATGGCAGAAATCTTGTCGCTTAAGGCGCTGCTGTCGCGGCGCTATCTGAAAGGACGAAAGCATGAATGATATCCAGGGCTATCAGAACGGCCCCATCGAGACCGGTGCAAGCCGTGCCAAGGAGATGTCGCCGCGTGCGTACAACCTTGTCATGTCCGCCCTGATCTTTTTGGGCTTTTGCGCCATGGGTGCCGGCGCCTACTTTACGAGCACCATGGCGTTTGCCCGCATGATGATGAGTGGCGCCGCTTTGCCGCTGGTCTTTGGCTCGTTTATTTTGACCATCGTCGGCATTGTCATGATGTCGGCTGCCGCGGGCAAGCAGTCTGTGGGCCTGTCGCTCACGGGTTACGTGATCTTTGCGAG
Organism: Collinsella sp. AF31-11; assembly: GCF_003475605.1. Taxonomy (NCBI): domain Bacteria; kingdom Bacillati; phylum Actinomycetota; class Coriobacteriia; order Coriobacteriales; family Coriobacteriaceae; genus Collinsella; species Collinsella sp. AF31-11. The sequence continues at coordinate 19,836 of NZ_QRQS01000014.1, read as the reverse complement.
CACCTTTGGCCTGACCGCGTCGTTTGGCCTTGCCAACTACGACCTGCCCACCATCAACACCGCCTTTATCGCCACCGCCGCCATTACCTTTGTCTTTGGCGCGCTGGGCGTGACCTTCCCCAAGTTCTTCCAGCGTGTGTATGGCATCGGATTTGGTATTCTGCTTGCCACCATTTTGGTCGAGATCGTGCTGATGTTTATGGGTGTTTCGCAGTCTATTACCGACCTGATCGTAATCGTGGTGTTCGCCGGTTTTATTGGCTATGACACCTATGTGGCCACGACGGTGCCGCCCACGCTGCCCAACGCCGTGCTCATGGCGTCCAACCTGTTCGTGGATATCATCAACGTGTTCCTGCGCATCCTGAATATCCTTGGTCGTCGCGACTAGCGGCGAGTTGCAGCGGTGCTTGCCGCGCGCGTAAATCAATGCGAAAGGCGGTCCTTCGGGGCCGTCTTTTTTGTACGCGGCGGGGTATCATGGATGGGAAAAGCCGATAACGGCAGCGACAGGAAAGGTGACCACTTATGGCAGACGTCGACAACAGGAACCGTAACCGCAGGACCGGCCGCGCAGGGCAGCCCAACCCCAAGCGCGAGGCCCGTGCCAAGGCCGCCGAGCGTCACGTGGCAACTGTGTCCGAGGCGTGTGCCAAGGATATCGAGCGCTCGCTTGCCGGCGTGCGCGAATTCGACGGTATGCCTGCCGGTTTTGTCGCGGCGATGAAGGCCAAGGCCCAGGCGGCTGCGGCTGCCGAGGAGCAGGTTGCCGAGGAGTCTGAGTCCGCCGAGGTCGAGGCCGCTGAGGCTGCGTCCGTCGAGACCGAGGTCACGGACGATTCTGCGCCTGCCGAGGAACCCGCAGAGACCGAGTCCGCGCCTGCCGAGGAGCCCGCTCCGACTCTGCCCGAGGTCACCGTGCTTGATGCCTCCGCCACGCAGGCCATTCTGGACAACGGCCGTGGCTATGCGCAGTTCTGCGACATGGCAGTGCTCGCCTTTGCCTCGTTCACCAACCCGGGTGGCGGCTACATCCAGGGCTATCTGGGCCAGGAGGCTACGCTCTGCGCCGATTCGTATCTGTACAACGTGCTCGACAAGCAGCGCAAGTGGTACGGCGAGAACCGTCGCCGCAATATCAACTGCGAGCTCTACCGCAACCGTGCGCTGGTAGTGCCTGCGGTGCGTTTTGACCGCAACCACGTGCATGCGTATGCCGATGTGATCGTGGCCGCCGCGCCCAATGCCAAGCGCGCACGCCAGGAGTACCGCGTGAGCGACGATGCGCTGCTGGACGCGCTGCGCGACCGTATCCGCTTTGTGCTCGCCATCTGCGACGAGCTGGGTCGCGAGAAGCTCGTGCTGGGCGCATGGGGCTGCGACAACAACGGCTTTGACGCCGAGGCCGTGGCTGAGCTCTTCCGTAAGGAGCTCGCATCGGGCGACTTCAAGGTCAAGCAGGTCTTCTTTGCTGTGCCCTCTACGCGCTGGGACGAGGACTTCGCCAAGTTCGAGCACGTGTTGGCAAACTTCCCCGAGCGCAACGAGGAGTCCTATGCCCAGGTTGCCGCCCGCGCTGCGGCCGCCCGTGCCGCCGAGCAGGCTCGGGCCGCTGCCGAGGACGATGAGGATGACGACGACTGGCGCAAATACTTGTAAACTGTGCGCGTGATGCGACATGCCGAGCCGACGGGGGCTGCTCCCGTCGGTTTTTATTGAGTGGGGAACTTACGATGAAAAACGTTCTATGCTTTGGCGACAGCAACACCTATGGTTACGATCCGGCTGGTATGCGCGACGGCACCGCGGTGCGCTATGCGCAGGATGTGCGCTGGTGCGGCGTGGCGCAGCGTGACCTGGGCGAGGGCTGGCATGTGATTGAGGAGGGGCTCAACGGCCGCACGACGGTGCGCGACGATATGTGCCACCTGGACACTAACCTCAACGGCATTCGCGCGCTTCCGATGCTGCTCGAGGCCCATAAGCCGCTGGACGCCATTGTGATCATGCTGGGCACCAACGACTGTAAGACGGTCTTTAACGTGACGGCTTCCGATATAGCCCGTGGCGCCATGGCGCTGATTCGCGCCGTCCGCGCGTTTTCGTGGACCGACGCTGCGCCTTGTCCGCGCATTCTGCTGATGGCTCCCATCAAGATCAAGCCGCAAATCGCCGATGTGTATATGACCGATTTTGACGAGCATTCCGTCGAGGCCTCGGAGCATTTTGCCGAGTACTACGCGCACGTAGCCGAGCAGTTTGGCTGCGACTTTTTGAATGCAGCGGAGTTTGCCGAGCCGGGCGATATCGACTATCTGCATATGATGCCCGAAAGCCACGAGAGCTTGGGACATGCCGTGGCAGCCAAGCTCCAAGAGATGCTCGGTGAGTAGCGCAGCCCCAAACCACCACAAAGGGGACAGGCACTTTTGTGGTGGTTTTGCCCGGGTAAACGAGCGGCTTGGCTGCCACATGGGCATGGATGAGCTCATTGACCTGTTTGCCGAGGGGGATGAGCTTGTCTCAAATACCGCTTTTGAGGAGCTGGAGCTCGCCTATGACGTGGCGAACGGTGCGACCTTTGACGGCATCGTGTTCCGCTCCTGCGTATTCGATGGCGTCGATTGGAGTGGTTCGACGTTTCGTGACGTCGTATTTCGCGGTTGTCGCTTTATCCGCTGCAATATGGAAGGCTGCTGGCTCAACCGATGCGACTTTGTTGATTGCTCGGCGCCGGGGCTCAACTTGGTCAAGGCGCGCCTGTCGAACGTTTCGTTTGCATCATGCGACCTGAGCTACGCGAACCTTTCGGAGGGACGCATTGGCCCCATCACGGCGTGCGATGTGCGCCTGACCGAGGCGGCGCTCCAGGGGGCCAAGTTGGGGCAGCTGCGCCTGGATAGCTGCGACCTGACGCGAGTTGATGTGTTCAAGACACCGCTATGTGGTGTTGATGTATCGCGCTGCACGTTTGAGGCTCCCGTTGTTTCGGGTGACTACCGTGAGTTGCGTGGCCTGACAGTCAATGCCGAACAAGCGCTCGCACTTTCGGGCTTGCTCGGCATCCAACTCGCAGACGATTAAGTGTTAAAAGAAAAACCACCACAAAGGTGCCTGTCCCCTTTGTGGTGGTTTTGCTGCAGGGCTAGTAATTCCACATATGGTTGACGGGGCCGGAACCTTTGCCCATGTCAAAGCCAGCGGCGAGGGCGCCCGTTAGGTAGGCCTTGCCGGCGTTGACGGCGTCGGCAAGATCCATGCCCTGTGCCAGCGCGCAGGCGATGGCGGACGAGAGCGTGCAGCCGGTGCCATGCGTGTTGCCGGTCTCGATGCGCTTGTGACGGAACCACGTGGTGAGCGGATCGCCCAGGTGGTTGCCCTCGTCATCGAGCGGCGCGGGCTCCGCCAGCACGTCGTTGGCCTCGTTGACAAGATGTCCGCCTTTAACCAAAGACGCGCATCCAAAGCGGCGGGTGAGGAGCATGGCGGCATTTTGCTGCGTGCGCTCGGAATCGACCTCGTAGTCGAGCAGTGCCATGGCCTCGGGGATATTGGGCGTGATGACGGTCGCCAACGGGAACAGGCGACGCGTGAGCGCCTCGGCCGCATCCTCGGCAATGAGGCGAGCGCCCGAGGTGGCTACCATGACGGGGTCCACGACCACGTTCGTTGCGTTCCAGGAGCTCAAGCGGTCGGCGATGACTTCGATAATCTCGACAGAAGAAACCATGCCGATCTTGACGGCGCTCGGGCGGATGTCGTCAAAGACGGCGTCGATCTGCGCGGCGACGATATCTGGCGAGATATTCTGCACGGCGGTGATGCCCAGGGTGTTTTGCGCCGTGATGGCGGTTATGGCCGTCTCGGCATACAGACGGTGCGCCGTAATGGTCTTGATGTCGGCTTGAATGCCGGCGCCACCGCTGGAATCGGATCCTGCGATGGACAGGACGGCAGGTACCTTGCTGCGATCCATGTTCGCTCCCTTGTTCGGTCGGAATCAAATGGGTCTTTAAGCCAGCATTATAAAGATGCCCGGGCCGACTCTATGTCGAACCCGGGCGGGCGATGCAATCTTTACGCAAATGTAAGCAAATGTTCACACGTCAACAATTGACAGGTACCAGCTCGCCGCCAGAAGCGGCCGCGGCGACAGGGTTAGTCCTCCATGCCGAGATCGATTGTCGTGCCCTCGAACACCTTGTTGACAGTGCGAACGGCGCACATCTTGCCGCACATGGTGCAGGTGCCCTCGGTGGCGGCGGGGGATTCCTCGTAGCGCTTCTTGCCGGTGACCGGGTCGAGGGCGCACTTCCACATGGCGTCCCAGTCGAGCTTGCGGCGTGCCTGACCCATCCTGTCGTCCATGTCACGGGCGTGCGGTACCTTCTTGGCGATGTCGGCGGCGTGTGCGGCAATCTTGGTGGCCATGAGGCCATCGAGCACATCCTGAGCGTTGGGCAGGCACAGGTGCTCGGCCGGCGTCACGTAGCACAAAAAGTCGGCACCCGAGCTCGCGGAGATGGCGCCACCAATGGCGGCGGTGATGTGGTCGTAGCCCACGCCGATATCGGTCACCAGCGGCCCCAGCACATAGAACGGGGCGTTGTGGCACAGGCGCTTCTGCAGCTTCATGTTGGCAGCGATCTCATCGAGCGCCATGTGGCCCGGGCCCTCGACCATGACCTGGACGCCGGCGGCCCAGGCGCGCTTGCACAGCTTGCCCAGCTCGATCATCTCGGCGGTCTCGGTTGCGTCGTTGGAGTCGTAGAGACAGCCCGGGCGGCAGGAGTCGCCGAGCGAGATCGTCACGTCGTATTCGTGGCAGATCTCGAGCACCTCGTCGTAGAACTCGTAGAAGGGGTTCTCGTTACCGGTGACCTCCATCCAACCAAACAGCAGCGAGCCGCCGCGGCTGACGATGTTCATGAGGCGGCCAGTCTCCTTAAAGGTCTTGATGACCGACTTGTTGATGCCGCAGTGGATGGTCATAAAGTCCACGCCGTCCTCGGCATGCGCGCGCACGACCTCGAGCAGATCGTCCTTGGTCAGCTTGACCAGCGGCTTTTCCATGTAGCCGATGGCATCGTACATCGGCACCGTGCCCACCATGAGCGGTGTCTCGTCGATGAGCTGCTGGCGGAACTGGCGCGTCTTGCCCGAGTTGGAGAGGTCCATGATGGCGTCGGCGCCAAAGTCCTCGGCGATCTTGACCTTCTTCCACTCCTCGGCGGCATCGGCCTTATCGCCCGAGATGCCCAGGTTGACGTTGACCTTGGTGGACAGGCCCTCACCGACGCCAAAGGCACGCATGCCTTTTTTGATATGCACGATGTTGGCGGGGATGGCGATGCGGCCGTCGGCCACGCGCTCGCGGATGTACTCGGGGTCGCGATGCTCGCGCTCGGCGACTTCTTTCATCTGCGGCGTGATTTGCCCGGCGCGGGCGAAGTCGATTTGCGTGACGAGCTTGGGCTCGGTCTGTGTGCTCATTGGCACGGCTCCCTTCGTTGGCATTACCCATATCAGGTTTGCGGGTCAGGGCGGGCGCGCCCAATCTCAGCCTGCCGTCTTGTCCTGCAAGCTCCCCGTTATGTCATGGGCTCAAGTATAGCCTGAATGGGTACGATTGGGCCAACGAGCGTGCTTGCGGGGAGGCGAACATGGAAGACAAGCATCTATATCGAGAGACGCAATGGGATGTATCGGCCGAGGAAAGCCGTGCGCACCATGGCCTTGTCGCGATTGGTTTTGCGGTGCTTGCCGTGCTGGTGATTGCCTTTTGTATCTGGACGTTTGGTGGTCGCGGCGGCGCTGCATGGGAGTGCGAGGCTGATGATAGCCTACCGATTATGACGGTGAGGAGTACTGGCGGTAATGCCAATACGCTCGCCGTTCCGGGCGATTATTGGTACCCGCGCGATGAGTTTGTGCAGTTGCAGCTGAGTGGTGGGTCCATTCCAGGTGAAGAAATCGAACGCGTGACGTTTGATGCGGCGCTCAAAACGCTGACGGTGAAGCTCAAAAATCAAGGAGACGTTCCCACGACGATGGATATCGCGCTGACGGAATGGCGCCTGGAGCCCCCGTCGGGCGTCAAAGTGTCCGAGGTGGAGCACGTCAAGATTACCTATCAGGACGGCTCGACAAATGAAATTGCCAAAGCCGACGGCTTGGCGGAATAGACGCCGTGCCTAGGTAGCACATTCAAAGTAGCGGTGGTCCTACAAGGCCTGTTCGTTCAGGAAGACCAAAGTGTTTTTATTTGAAAGCTCGGGAAAGTGACGATAACCAACGTCGAACGCGGTGAGCCCGCTTATATCCTCGAGCTTGTTTTCTGCCATCCACCGAACCATGGAGCCGCGCGCCTTTTTGCTGGCGGTCGACCGTTGGATGGGCTTCCCGTTGCGGATACCCTCGCCAAAGAGGCATGTGACGGCCGTGGCGTCGCCCGCGAGGTGGGGCAGAACGGCTTTGGCATACTCTACGCTGGCGAGGTTGACGATCGTGGTGTTTGAGTCCGCCGGGGCGATAGCCCGCGCGAGCTTGTCGCTCCAAAACGCGTAGAGGTCTCGGGCATCGTCAACGGCGAGCTTCGCGCCCATCTCCAGCCGATACGGTTCGACGGCATGAAAGGGACGAACGCACCCGTAGAGGCCGGAGAGGATCCATAGATGGTCTTGTAGCCATGCGAGCTGCGCGGAATCCATCACCTCGGGCGCCATACTCTGGTATTGAATGCCGTGATAGGACATGACGGCAGGGGAGAGGTGACGGGCGAGTTCGGGATTGTCGAGATCGCCGTTTTTCAGGATGGGCCCGAACTCATGCAGGGTGTTGAGGCAAGGCCCCAGCAGTTTGTCACTCACGTTCCATAGCGCTTGCAGGCCGCCGCTGCCTTCATTCCGCTCGATATCTAGCAGTGCGCAGTGGAGGCGAGCCGTCTCGTGCGCAAAGGGTGGAATGCCCTGGACTTCAAAAGCATCTTGGGCCGCGCGCATTTGCTTGGCGGGCGAAATGATGACCTGTAGCATGGACTCTCCTCTGCCAAAAAGGAAGTTGCGGTGGAATACAGTCTGTTTGGGCCGTTTATGGGCCAGTTTAGTCCGTATTTCACCGCAACTGATGAAGGGCTGGTTAGGCGCGCTCGATGAAGGCCTTGTAGCCGCGATAGGCCTCGTAGATATCGGCCTTGTTGGCGACCTCCCACAGGGCGTGCATGGACAGGACGGCAACGCCGGAGTCGATGACGTTCATGCCATACTCGGCCATGATGTAGGCGATGGTGCCGCCGCCGCCCGCGTTGACGCGGCCGAGCTCGCAGGTCTGGAAGTCCACGCCGGCCTCGTCCATGATGTCGCGGACGAGGGCCACATACTCGGCGTCGGCATCGTTGGAGCCGCCCTTGCCGCGGCTGCCCGTGTACTTGTTAAAGCACAGGCCGCGACCCATAAAGGCGGCGTTCTTGGTCTCGAACTTGCCGGCGTAGCCCGGGTCAAAGCCGGCAGACACGTCAGAGGAGAGCATGCGGCTGCGGGCGAGTGCGCGGCGCAGGGCCAGCGGGCTGCTCTCGCCCCCGAGCGTCATGATCTCGGCGACGGTGTTCTCGAAGAAGCGGCTCGTCATGCCGGTGGCGCCCACGGAGCCGATCTCCTCCTTGTCGACGATGAGCGTGATGCTCGTGCGCTCGACGTCTGCCACGTTGATCTGGGCGAGCATGGAGGGGTAGGCGCAGACGCGGTCGTCGTGGCCATAGCCCAAAATCATGGAGCGGTCGAGGCCCATGTCGCGGGCGGGGCCGGCGGGCACGACCTCGATCTCGGCGGAGAGGAAGTCCTCCTCCTCGACGTCGTACTGTTCCTTGAGGATATCCAGGAACATCTGCTTGACGGGCTCCTTGGGGGCGTCCTTGTCGTCCTCGTCAAACTTGACGGGGCGGCCGCCCACGATCACGTCGAGGATCTCGGCGTCGACGGCGTCCTTGGCCGGCTTGGACATCTGTTCGCTCGAGAGGTGGATCAGCAGGTCGGAGATGGTAAAGACCGGGTCGTCTGCCTTGTCGCCGATGTTGATGTCGACGGTGGTGCCGTCCTTTTTGCAGATGACGCCCACAAGCGCGAGCGGGGAGGCCACCCAGTGGTAGCTCTTGACGCCGCCGTAGTAGTGCGTGTCGAGGTAGGCCATGTCGCCGGCCTCGAAGGCGGGATTCTGCTTAAGGTCCAGGCGCGGCGAGTCCACGTGGGCGCCCAGGATGTTAAAGCCCTGCTCGAGCGGGGCGGTGCCAAGGTTGACGAGCATAAGGTCCTTGCCGTGGTTGGCGGCGTACACCTTGTCGCCTGCCTTGAGCTCGCGGCCCTCGGCGATCACGGTCTCCAGGTTGACGTAGCCCGCCTCCTCGGCCATCTTGATGCCGGCCTTGACACACAGGCGCTCGGTCTTGTTCTCACTCAAAAACTTCTTATAGCCGCGGCAAAGCTCCTCGAGCTCCTCGATTTGCTGTGGCGTGTACTTTTTCCATGCGCAGGGACGCTCCATGACGCAGGCTCCTTTCGGATCGATCGTGCTGGTTAATGTACCGCGAGCCATCGTATCACGCGCGGGCGCGCGGTGGCGGGGGGAGCTTGATGTGCGGTGGCCGCGAGGCGGGGAGCGTGTAAACTGGTGGGAGCAAATCGTGCCCAGCCCAAAGCGAGGTATTCAATATGTCTGACAAGCACCGCACCTTTGCCGTTATCGACGGTAACTCGCTCATGCACCGCGCCTTCCACGCCGTGCCGCCCACCATGAACGCGCCGGACGGTCGCCCCACCAACGCGATCTTTGGCTTTTTAAACATGTTTCTCAAGATGATCGACGCCTTTAACCCCGACGGTGTGGTCGTGGCGTTTGATAAGGGCAAGCCGCGCGTGCGCATGGAGATGCTGCCGCAGTATAAGGCGCAGCGCCCGCCCATGGACCCCGACCTGCACGCGCAGTTCCCCATGATTAAGGAGCTGCTCGCTGCGCTCAACGTGCCGATTTTGCAGTCCGAGGGCTGGGAAGGTGACGATATCCTGGGCACCATGGCGCGCCTGGGCGAGGAAGCCGGCTGCGACATGCTGCTGGTGACCGGCGACCGCGACATGTATCAGCTCGTGACCGAGCACGTCAACGTGGTCTCGACCCGCAAAGGCCTGTCCGACGTGGCGATTATGACGCCCGAGAGCGTGGACGACCTGTATCACGGCATTACGCCGGCGCTCGTGCCCGATTTTTACGGTCTGAAGGGCGATACGTCGGACAACATTCCCGGCGTACCGGGCATCGGCCCCAAAAAGGCGAGCGCACTCATCGCGCAGTACGGCAGCCTGGACGAAGTCATCGCGCATGCTGACGAGGTCAAGGGCAAGATGGGCGAGAACCTGCGCGCGCACATCGACGATGCACTGCTGAGCCGCAAGGTTGCGACTATTCGCACCGATGCGCCTGTCGAGCTCGACTTTGGCGCGACGTCCTTCCCGGCGTTTTCTGCCGATGAGGTTTCCGCGGCGCTGGGTACGCTTGGTATCACCGCCATGCAGAACCGTTTCTTGGCGCTGATCGGCGGCGAGGGTGGGGCTGCGGCCGCTGCCGGCACGTTCGAGATGCCTGCTGTTTTGCGTGCCGCCGCCGGCGATGCCGAGGCGCTTGCTGCTGCCGCCGCCGAGGTCGCTCGCGCGATTGATGCGGGCGAGTGGATTGCCGCTGTGGTGGACGATGACAAGGAGGAAGGCGCACTTTTTGGCCTGACGCGCACGCTGTGGCTGGCGACGTCCAAGGGGTTGCTTGCGCTCGAGGAGGGCGACGGCGGTGCGTCTGCCGTGGTCGATGGCTTCAACGTTGCCCACGGCGTGATCGCCGGCGTGCTCGCGCGCCTGTTTATGGAGGGCCGCGTGGCGAGCCCGGACATGAAGGCGCTGCTGCACGAGCTTTCGCCCATCGATTCCTCTGAGCCCGAGCTCATGGATCCGCTGGCCGTCGATTCCACGCGCATCTTCGATACTGTGGTCGCCGCCTATCTGTTGGATTCCGACCGCTCCGAGTTTGATGAGGCGTATCTGGCCGATACCTATCTGCAGATGACGCTGCCTGCGGCGCGCGGCGCGGAGGGTGCTGGCGAGGACGCTCCTGCGCCTGCTGCCCGCACTGCGGCCCTGACGCTGGCGCTCGTGGCGCCGCTGCGCGACCGCATGGCCCGCGAGAACGCCGCCAACGTGTTCGATGGCATCGAGATGCCGCTCGTGCCGGTGCTTGCCAAGATGGAGCGCGCGGGCATGCTCGTGGACCCCGATCGCCTGCATAGTCTGTCCGAGGGCTTGGCGACCCAGATTGCCGAGGTCGAGCGGAGCATTCGCGACCTGGCCGGTGACGAGGCCTTTAACATCGGCAGTCCCATGCAGCTCTCGCACGTGCTGTTTGACGTGATGGGCCTTCCGACCAAGGGCCTCAAAAAGACCAAGCGCGGCTATTATTCGACCAACGCCAAGGTACTGAGCGACCTTGCCCGTGACCACGAAATCGTGCGTCTGATCTTGGACTGGCGTGAGAAGTCCAAGATCAAGTCCACCTATCTGGACACACTGGGCCCGCTGCGTCGCGGTGACGGTCGCGTGCACACTACGTACAACCAAACCATCACGGCGACGGGTCGTCTTTCCTCGAGTGACCCGAACTTGCAGAACATCCCGACGCGCTCGGAGCTGGGCCGTACCGTCAAGACGGCGTTTTCGGCAGGCGAGGGAAGCGTCTTTTTAGCGGTGGACTACTCGCAGATCGAGCTGCGTCTGTTGGCGCATCTCTCGGGTGACGAGCACCTGGTGCGTGCCTTTAACGAGGGCGAGGACTTCCATGCCGAGACAGCCGCGCGCGTGTTTGGCGTACCGGTGTCCGAGGTAACGCCCGATTTGCGCAGCCGCGCCAAGGCCGTGAACTTTGGCATCGTGTACGGCCAGCAGGCCTACGGTCTGTCGCAGTCGCTGCATATCTCAATGGCCGAGGCGCGCGATATGATCGATCGCTACTACGAGGCCTACCCGGGCGTGCGCACGTTCCTCGACAACGTGGTGGCACGTGCCAAGCAGACGGGCTACGCCGAGACCATGTACGGCCGCCGTCGCCATATTCCTGAGCTCAAGGCCAAAAACCCGCAGCTCCGCGGCTTTGGTGAGCGCACGGCCATGAACCACCCCATGCAGGGCACCGCCGCCGACATCATCAAGATCGCAATGGCCCGCGTGAGCCGCCGTCTGGAAGAAGAGGGCTTTGCTGCCCACATGATTCTGCAGGTACACGACGAACTGGACTTTGAGTGCCCCGTCGACGAAGTCGAGCGCCTCACCGCCATGGTCCGCGACGTCATGGAGCACGTAGTAGACCTCCGCGTCCCCCTAATCGCCGAAGCTTCGACTGGAGTGACCTGGGCAGACGCCAAGTAAGGGCATGACCACAATTCCAAAGTAATACAAAATCAGCAGGACGCCCCTCATCAACAAGGAGCGTCCTTCGTTCAATAAAAATCAGCCAAAGTATCTAGGCGCCAAGACGTCATCCAAGCGGCAAGCAAGTCACCGCAGGACCTGGCCGGGCGAGGCGGGTAAGTTTTTCGTAGATTCCACACGAGCCGGAAAGCACTTAATGTGCTTTCCGAGCGAGCCCAGGACCTGACCGAACGAAAAACTTACCCGCCTCGCCCGGCCAGGTCCGACGAGCAACGTTAACGAGCCGCCAAGATGGCATCGATGAGCGTCAGTACGCCCCCGTCGTTGTTGCTCGGAATGCGCCACTTGGCGTGCGCGTTCATATGCTCCTCGGCGTTGTCCACGATAAAGCTATGCCCGACGCGCTCCAACATGGGGATGTCGTTGTAGGTATCGCCCACGGCGGCGGCATCGGCGATATCGATGCCGAGTTGCTCGCACAGGTGCGCGACGCCCGAACCCTTGTCGACGCCCAGGTTCATAAAGTCGATCCACTCGCGGCCGGCATTGGTGACGTAGAGCTGGTCCGAGAACGCGGGGTTATAGTCCTCGCGAAATGCGGGCTCGGCATCGTAGGCGGGGAAGAAGATCGAGATCTTGTTGGAGTCGACGTCGAGGCCCTCAAAGGTATCGACGTAGTTGATCGTGTTGTAGTAAACGCTGAGCTCGTCGTGGTATTGATGGTCGCGAGCAAGCACGTAAAACTCGTCGAAGCAGCACAGGACGGGGACAGCGCGCGGATCCTCCGAGGCGCGGCTCAAGACCTGCTGATACAGCGCCACATCGATAGTGCTCTTATAGATATAGTTGCCGCGGTAAATCACGCAGGCTCCGTTATCGGGGCAGAAAGCAAGGCGGTTTTTGATGCCCTCGAACATCTCCTCGAGCTTGGGGGCGGGACGTCCGCTGGCGGGGCAGAACACGATGCCAGCCTCGGCGAGCTTTTCCAGGCGCTCATCGAGGCCCTGGGGCAGTACGCGCTCGTCGGTCAGCAATGTCTTGTCCATATCGACGGCAAGGATCTTGATGTTGCCGATAGCGGCGTCCGATTCGTAAGTTTGCATAAAAGCGCCTTTCCGTTTCTAAATTGTTTCGGGCGGAATAACCCTCCGGTTGGTAATCGAGCGTATTTTCGCAGGAACGAAGCCTGTTTGCATCACGATTCACAAAGTAATGAAAAACTTTTCAGAAATTTGAATTTGTCGCTTGTACTGCGGGCACTTTAGCGTAATATAGCGACCATCGAAAACGGAGACGGAAAAACAACCGCTTACCGAGGAAAAGGTACCGTTTGCGATATTTGAATTGCGCCCGGCGATATGTGAAAGGAGAGGCAGATGCAGTTCGTAAAGATCATCACCACTGCAGACAATGCCATCCGACGCCAGCGCGCAATTTCCCGACGACGATAACAATCGTCTCTGTCCGCATGGGGCGAATTGCCTCAACAGAGTCATTTTGAGGTCGTTGGGTTTTAGCACGACATTGCTGCATGTTTCTAGGGCATGTATGTGCTGATTTTTGCTTTTTAACCTGATATTGCACGGTATTTGACCTTGAAATGACTTGCAACTGACCGATGTTCTAACTAGCTACCAAGGGCGAAAGGAAACAGCCATGAGCAAGGAAAAAGTCGTTCTCGCATATTCTGGTGGCCTTGATACATCCGTATGTGTCAAGTGGCTCCAAGACGAGAAGAATCTCGATGTCGTTTGCGTCTGCGGCAACGTGGGCCAGGAGGAGACCGGCCTGGACGCCAAGAAGCAGAAGGCGCTCGACCTGGGCGTTCTCGATTGCCAGGTGCTCGACCTGCGCGACGAATTCTCCGATGAGTTCCTGACTAAGGCCATCGCCGCCAACTCCATGTATGAGAACAAGTACCCGCTGCTCTCCGCCCTGTCTCGTCCGCTGCTCGCCAAGAAGCTCGTCGAGGTCGCTCACGAGTTTGGTGCGACCTACGTTGCCCATGGCTGCACCGGCAAGGGTAACGACCAGGTTCGTTTTGAGGCTGCCGTCAAGGCCCTCGATCCCGTGCTCAAGGTTATCGCTCCGGTTCGTGAGTGGGATCTGAAGTGCCGCCCCGACGAGGTCGCCTATGCCCACGCCCACAACGTGCCGGTTCCCGAGGGTGCCAACGACAACCCCTATTCCATCGACGACAACCTGTGGGGTCGCGCCATTGAGTGCGGCCATCTGGAGGATCCCTGGAACGAGCCGCTCGACGACGCTTGGGTTATGACCAAGAATCCCGAGGACACGCCCGACACCCCGACCTACACCGAGATTGAGTTTGAGGCCGGCAAGCCCGTCGCCGTCGACGGCAAGAAGATGAAGCTCTCCGAGATCGTCATCGCCCTCAACAAGATCTCCGGCGACAATGGCTTTGGCCGCCTCGATCTGGTCGAGGACCGTCTGGTGGGCCTCAAGAGCCGTGAGTGCTATGAGGTTCCCGGAGCCCTGACGCTCATCACCGCCCACAAGGCGCTCGAGGACATCTGCGTCGAGGGCGACCTGCTCAAGACCAAGATCAAGCTCGAGCAGGATTGGGCCACCGCCGTGTACAACGGCCAGTGGTATAGCCCGCTCAAAAACGCGCTCGATGCCTTTATGGCCGATACCCAGAAGTTCGTGACCGGCACCGTCCGTCTGAAGTTCTTTAAGGGCAACTGCCACGTTGTCGGCCGCAAGAGCCCCTTTAGCCTCTACGACTACGGTCTGGCCACCTACGACCGCGACACTACGTTTGACGAGAAGGCCAGCGCCGGCTTTATCGAGATCGACACGCTGTCGCTCAAGACGTGGGCTAAGGTCCAGGGTCCCAGCTCCGCTGCCGCCCAGGCCTAAGGCTTTTCCTTCCCTTGGTATCCGCGCGGCCCATCCGCGTGATACAAAACGGGCGCACGGGGTCCCTACCTTTCGTTATGCTTGCTGACACTTCTTAACATCGGTGGCCCCTACGTTCCGCCCGCATATATGATGCCGCATCTGCGGCTGAGTCCGAGCCCCGCCGGGGTTGTCCGGCGGGGCTCTTTCTATCAATTTGAGGGCTTTACACCTTTATTTATTCGAGGAGTATCCATTATGTTCAATGCGGTTGGCGGGAGTCGAAGGGCGCCAAGTGACAGGCGCGTCACTTCTTTGCAAATTAGCTACATGGCTCCGCACACGGTGGGGAATGTGTAAAACTAGCGGTTGAAAAATCGCTTTAGCGATATGGCGCATTGCTTTGGGCGCTTGTTTTGGTATTTGGAGAAAGGGGACGGTTCCATGGCTCTTTGGGGCGGTCGTTTTGAGGCAGGCGTGGCCGAGGTCACGCAGGAGTTTGGCGCGTCGCTGCCGGTCGACAAACATCTCTATAAGCAGGATATCGCTGGCTCTAAGGCACATGCCAAGATGCTGGCGGCCCAGGGCATTATCAGCGCCGAGGACGAGCAGGCGATCTCCGAGGGCCTGACCGGAATCGAACAGGATATCGATGCCGGCAACTTTACCTTCGATATCAACGACGAGGACATCCATATGTCCATCGAGAGCGAGCTGACGCGCCGCATCGGCGAGGCGGGCAAGCGCTTGCATACCGGACGTTCGCGCAACGACCAGGTTGCGACCGATACGCGCCTGGGCGTCAAGGCGCTCGCCAAGGAGCTCATGGAAGCCAATCTTTCGCTTCGCCATGTGCTGGTGGATGCCGCTAAGAAGTACGACAAAGTGATTCTACCTGGCTACACGCACATGCAGCATGCTCAGCCCGTGCTGCTGTCGCATCATTTGCTGGCGTATTCCTGGATGTTCGCGCGCGACTTTACGCGCCTGAAGGCCGCCTTTGATGCCGCCGACGACTGCCCGCTGGGTGCTGCCGCGCTTGCCGGCACGAGCTATCCGCTCGATCGCCAGATGACGGCTGCCGAACTTGGCTTTGCGGGTGTGATCCCTAACTCGCTCGACGCTGTTTCCGATCGCGATTTCCTGCTCGATCTGCATTACGCTGGCTCCGTTATGGCCATGCATCTGTCGCGTCTTTCCGAGGAGATCGTGCTGTGGTCGAGCTCCGAATTTGGCTTTATCACGCTTTCCGACTCTTACTCCACCGGCTCGTCCATCATGCCGCAGAAGAAGAATCCCGACTTTGCCGAGCTTATCCGCGGCAAGAGCGGCCGTGTGTATGGCAACCTGGTGCAGCTGCTCGTGACCATGAAGGGCCTGCCGCTTGCTTATAACAAGGACTTGCAGGAGGACAAGGAGGGCGCGCTCGATACCGCCCATACGCTCATGCAGTGCCTGTCGGTTATGGCCGGTATGATTTCGACTTGGACCGTCAACGAGGATGCCATGGCGTGCGAGTGCGGCGTGGGACACCTTGCCGCCACCGATGTTGCCGATTACCTGGCTAAGCGTGGTCTGCCGTTCCGCGAGGCGCACGCCGTGGTGGGCCATCTGGTCCTGATGTGCGAGAAGCGCGGCTGCAATCTTGAGGACCTGCCGTTCGAGGTGTTCCAGGAGGCAAGCCCGCTCTTTGAGCGCGATATTACCGAGGCGCTCGATATCCCGTCGATCGTTGCCGCGCGCACGACCGAGGGCGGCACCGCTCCTGCCGCCGTTGCCGTGCAGCTGCAGCGTGCCGAGGCGCAGCTCGTGGCCGATGAGGACGTGGTTGGATTGCTGACCAAGGTCGTCGAGATGGGCCACGGAGCTAATTAGCTTATTGGATGCGTCTGTCTGGTGTGTTCATCATATCTTGCCTTTACGGGTGCCCGCTACGGTGGGCACCCGTTTTGTTATAGAGAAGGAAGGGGCTTGTCGAGAACTTCTGTAGGACCTTTGGGCAGGTTGTGAAGGGGGGGGGGTACGTTCACAGGCGGCAACCGACCGTCCGCTCGGTTCGGTGCGGTTGATGGGCAATCGGATGGTACTCTAGTCGGGCTTCGAAACAGAAGTGACACATATAGAACGCTTCAATTAATTGCAGCGCTTCAATAAACAGTTTTTTGTTTAACTGCAGCTAAAACTCTGTTACGATGCAGTCCAGGCGAGTGCCGGAATGGGACTTGGGCACGCGCGAACCTACTTGAAAGGCTACCTTATGGCTATCGAGAAGACCTTCATCATGATTAAGCCCGACGCCGTGCGCGATCGCAAGATCGGCGAGATCGTTACTCGCATTGAGCGCAGCGGCCTTGTCATCGAGTGCATGGAGATGACCACGCTCGAGCGCGCTACCGTTGAGGAGCACTACGCTCATCTGGCCGACAAGCCTTTTTTTGGCGGTCTCTGCGACTTTATGACGAGCGGTCCGGTCGTCAAGATGGTCGTTTCCGGTCTTTCTGCTGTCTCCAAGATGCGCACTCTTATGGGCGCTACCAACCCGCTTGATGCTGCCCCCGGCACCATCCGCGGCGACTTCGCTGTCGATGTCAACGCCAACGTGATTCACGGCTCCGACTGCCTGGAGAACGCCGAGATCGAGATCAAGCGCTTCTTTGGCTAAACCAGCTTTGACTCCTTAAAGCTGTTAGCGTGTGGCTTAGGCGCCGCGGAATTCCATCCGCGGCGCCCTTTTTATCCCAGTAGATTTTTGGGACATGGCTAGAAATCTACCTTTTGTCGCACATGGACTGCGAAAGGTAGATTTCTAGGCATGCACCAAAAATCTAATAAAGAGCCCCCGCCCGGATTGCGTTCCGGACGGGGGTTTTCGTTGGCGTATGGCGTTGTAGGTCTTTAAGCTTCGTCGACGACCTTGAGGCCGCGGGTCTGGTCGATCTCGTTGAGGAGATTGACGCGACGCTCGTGACGGCCGCCCTCGAACTCGGCATCGAGCCACTCGTCGACGATCATCTTGGCGAGCTCGGAGCCCACGACGCGGGCGCCAAAGGCGAGCACGTTGGTGTTGTTGTGCATGCGCGAGAGCTTGGCGCTGAAGGGCTCGGAGCACACGACGGCACGAACGCCCTCGACCTTGTTGGCGGCCAAGCTAATCCCGACACCGGTGCCGCAGATCAGGATGCCCAGATCGACGTCGCCGTTGGCTACGGCTTTGCCCACCTTGTAGCCGGCGATGGGGTAATCAAAGCTCTCGGAGGTGTCGGTGCCAAAGTTCACGACCTCGCAGCCGCGCTCCTTCAGGTGCTCGGAAATGATGTTCTTGAGCTCGACGGCGGCGTGGTCGTTGCCGATACCGATCTTCATGAGTGGTTCCTCTCTGGTCCGTGCGGCGGAATTGCTAAAGGTTTTACCGCGTTCGACTGCATGATAGCGCGTCTTTTGCCTAAACACTCGGGCGTTTTTTGGTCAAACGCTTTAGCGGACGCGAACATCAGCCCATCACGAAAAATGCCGCCAATTTGCTTCTGGCGGCCGTCTGCCGGAACTCGACTTGCGGTTTTTGGTGCCTTGTTATCAAATGGAGAAGTTGATACTTGCGAGAGCAACCCGTTATACATGTAGGAGATACCTATGCCTACCGATTCCATCCGTGATACCGCGTTTTGTGATGTTTTGAACCGCGAGCTTGTCTGTGCGCTCGGCTGCACCGAGCCCATTGCCGTTGCCTATGCGGCGGCGCTGGCGAGCCAGACGCTCGGTTGCGAACCCGAACATATGGTTGTTGCCTGCTCGGGCAACATCATCAAGAACGTAAAGAGCGTGACCGTGCCCAACTCGGGCGGTATGCACGGTATTGAGGCCGCGGCCGTGCTGGGTGCTGTGGGCGGTGACGCCAAGAGCGCGCTCGAGGTGCTCGAGAGTGTTGGCGATGCAGACCGTGCTCGCGTGACCGAGCTGCTCTCCGATGCCGACTACTGCGATGTGTCGCTTGTCGAGGGTGTGCCCAACCTCTACATTAAGGTGACTGCCACGGCCGGAGGTCATACTGCGGTCGTCGAGATCACCGACCATCACACCAATGTTACGTGCCATACACTCGATGGCATTCCGGTGTGTGGCAAGTCGGCGGGGGAGTGTGCCGCCTGCGCCGAGCGCGTCGTGGCCGAGCGTGCCGCCGATAACGCCGATACGCCCATGTCGATTGAGTCTATCATTGACTTTATCGAGGACGGCGACATCGAGGGCGCCCGCGCTGCCGTTGAGCGTCAGATTGAGCTGAACGGCGCTATTAGCGCCGAGGGCTTGGCGAACGCTTGGGGCGCCGAGGTGGGCCGTACGCTGCTGGGCGCTCGCGCCGACGACGTCGCCTGCCGTGCGCGTGCGCGTGCGGCCGCCGGGTCTGACGCCCGTATGAACGGCTGTGCGCTACCGGTCGCCATTGTGTGCGGCTCGGGCAACCAGGGTATTACCTGTGCGTTGCCCGTTATGGAATATGCCGACTACCTGCGCTGCGACCACGAGCGCCTGGTGCGCGCCGTGATGCTGTCCGATCTTATTGCTGTGCATATCAAGAGCTATATTGGTGCGCTCTCGGCGTTTTGCGGTGCTATTTGCGCTGCGTGCGGTGCCGGCGCGGCGATTACCTGGCTGTGCGGTGGCACGCGCGAGCAGATCGGCGCGACGGTCTCCAATACGCTCGGTAACGTGGGCGGCATCGTGTGCGATGGCGCCAAGGCAAGCTGCGCCGCTAAGATTTCCGCTGCCGTTGATGCGGCGATTCTGGGCCACGATATGGCCATGCAGGGCCGCGGCTTCCGTGCCGGCGAGGGCCTGATTCAGGATACGGTGGAAGAGACGATCGCCAGCATGGGCTATGTGGGCCGCGTTGGCATGAAGGATACCGACGTCGAGATCCTCAACATCATGATCGGCAAGACCATCGTCGACTGCTAGGGGCTCTGGGGCACTGCATCTTGTTGTTGAAACTATCGCGCTTGTGGCTGTAAAGCACCTGTCTGCATTGCGGACAGCGAGGATCTCGCGGTATGTCACCAGGTCGTTCTCGCGCTTGATGC
>NZ_QRQS01000014.1:0-433 GCF_003475605.1 Collinsella sp. AF31-11 | reverse complement strand
GCGAGGATCTCGCGGTATGTCACCAGGTCGTTCTCGCGCTTGATGCGCTCGAGGACGGTTGCGACAACAAGC
This sequence comes from Collinsella sp. AF31-11, assembly GCF_003475605.1. Taxonomy (NCBI): domain Bacteria; kingdom Bacillati; phylum Actinomycetota; class Coriobacteriia; order Coriobacteriales; family Coriobacteriaceae; genus Collinsella; species Collinsella sp. AF31-11. The sequence goes on along the minus strand of NZ_QRQS01000014.1, from coordinate 361 downwards.
GCCGCTATCGCCGGCAGGAACGCCGCAGCCGCGGCGACGCCGGCGCCCCAGGTGCCCTCCATCCAGTTAAACGCCGGCGACAGTATCAGCGCGAACGCCACCGCCAGCAACGCAAGCATCAGCACGGCCAGCCATAGCATCCGCGTTCCCATGCGCTTGCGATCTCTTTCGACCGCCTCTTCCATAACGGTCACGTCTCCCTTCACGAGCGTGTCTATGGAGGTGTCGAATAGGATGCTCAGCATGAGCAGACTCTGGACGTCCGGATACGTCTTGTCCCGCTCCCAGTTCGAGATCGTCTGACGCGACACGTAGAGCTTCTCGGCAAGTTGCTCTTGCGAGAGGCCCATCGCCTCGCGCC
>NZ_QRQS01000013.1:0-74322 GCF_003475605.1 Collinsella sp. AF31-11 | reverse complement strand
CTCGGCCGACTATATTTGGCTAAAATAATCCGACGCTAACACCTCCTCCCAAAAAAGGCCGCGATCTTGCTCTTTCACGATCAAACTTGAGCGCGCAACCTATAATTGCTCGCGCTCGATATGCATATTATTACTCATTGTTTAAACAACGAAAAGTCCGACTCTTACATTTTCTTTTTCTCAAAGTCTTATTTCTTGACATTTGTTCAAATTATGCAGTGTTTTGGGTGTGTTTCGCAGTTGCGAAACTGCAGGTAGATTTATTGGCAGATCTGGATAAATGACACTTTGTTGTTATTTGTACAACATTTTGTTCTAACCCACTCGGTCTGCGAACGGTCGATATTTGCCCGTAAGCGGTAGCCCATTTACCTGCCAGGATAACCTATCAACTAGATAGTCAATTCCCATGCAGCTAATGTCAACGATAACATGTTCATACATCTACTCTTGAATACTGCCGCTTGTTCCCCGCGTCAATTCACCTCGGCACAAAAAAGCGCCCCGGCAATCGGTTGCCGGGGCGCCCGATCGAACCACCACAAAGGTGTCACTGTCCCCTTCGTGGTGGTTTTGGTCCAACGCACAGTGCTACAGCAGATGCTCCTCGATAAAGATCGCGACGCCGTCTTCGTCGTTGCTCGCGGTCACATAGTCGGCGGCGGCGCGGGTGGCATCGCTGCCGTTTGCCATGGTCACGCCCACGCCGGCGTCGGCCACCATGCAGGTATCGTTATCGGCATCGCCAAACACGCAGATGTTCTGGAGCTCCATGTCGTTGAGCTCCGCCACGCGCACAAGGCCGCGCGTCTTGGACACGCGCGGGTCCATGAACTCGTAGAGCCGCTGCGTGGTTTGCAGAGCCGCCGCCTTGACGGTGCTATCGGCAAACGTCGACGCCCGCTCAATCACCCGCGGCATTACCTCGGGTGCCATGGTAAACATCACCTTGGGCTGCGGTTCGCGCAAGAACTCGGCAAAATCGACCACCTTGTAGGGCACGCCGTCGACACGCGACAGGTGTTCGACGCACGCGTTGCTCTCGGGCACGTAGAACACGCCGTCTCGGGGGCAGACGGGCGTTGCCGGAAGGTCCGCCATGTGCTTGCAGATGCGCGCGATGGTCTCGCCCGGCAGCGGATAGCTCAGCTCGTTGATGTCGTGTGCGCGGTCGATGACCTCGGCGCCACCGCAGCCCACCAGCACGTCCACCAGGCCTTCGATGCCCCAGAGCTCGTACATGACCTCGGTCGCGTGGGCGTCGCGCCCGGTGCACAGGCCAAAGAGCACGCCGCGCTCGCGCAGGGCGCGGACCGCCGCCACGGTGCGCGGGGACACCGTGTGCTCGCTCGTGAGCAGCGTGCCGTCGATATCGCAGAACACGGCTTTGATGTGGCTGAAGGTGGTGTCCATGGGGGCCTTTCTGGGTTGTGCGGCGGTGTGGGGTGTATTCGTGAACGGCGTACATGGTATACCAAGGCACAGGCGCGGCCCGTCAAAGCAAAAACCACCACAAAGGTGCCTGGCCCCTTTGTGGTGGAAATGACGTTTGCCCAGATAAAACCTGCCAAAATAAACCTGTCCCTTTTTGGCAGGTTAGCGGTCCAAATGCTTGTGTCCAAAGAGCAGCAGCGCCGCGGGAACTGCCGTTACGACCAGGCCCGCGCCTACGAGTGTCTGCTGCACGCCAAATGTTGCTGCCAGCCACGGAGCAATCGCCAGCGGGGCCACGCCGGCGAACATGTTGCCAAAGCCCATGACCGAGTTAACGCGGCCGAGCTGATCGAGCGGAGCCGTCGTTTGCACGATGGTGTTGTGGAGCGGATTGACGACACCCCAGGCAACGCCAAGGGCGATCTGACCGATGAGGGCCACGCCCACGTACGGCGTGCCTACGTAAAGCAGGCTTCCCAGGCCTACGGACATAAGCGCCACGAGCAGCGTTTTAAGGCTGACGAGGCGTGACGGCATGCGGAGCGCGACCACGGCGCCCAGCACCGCGCCCACGCCGGAAGCCGACGATAGCCAGCCCATCCACTCGACGCCGACGTGCAGGACGTCGCGATAGAAGAACGACTCCAGCGGATCGAAGGCACCGTAGCCAAAGTTCGAAAGGAAGACAATGCAGAAAAGTAGCGCGAGGACGCTGTTGGTGAAGACCGTCTTGATGCTGGCCGCGAAGGTGGTGCGGGCGGACGTGTTGGGGTTGGAGCTTTGGCCCGCGTGCCCGGCGATGCGGCCTTCCCTCGGCTTAAAGCCCCAGCCGGCGATGAGCGCCAGCACGATAAACAGCATCATAAGCACAAACACCGCGCGCGACGATGCGGCCGCCGCAAGAAAGCCGCCCAGCGTGGGGCCAACGATAATGCTCACGTTAGAGAACATGGTGATGGCGGAGTTGATGTCCTTGAGCTCGACGGGGTCGTCGGTGAGGTAGGCCGGATAGGATGTGGCGATGGGCTGAGCGAATCCCATCACAAAGCCCAGGAGCACCGCGCCGGCAAGGACTGTTTCGGTCGCGCTGCCAAAGGCGATGATTGCCGTGCCAGTTGCCAGCGCGCCGACGATACTCAGCAAGAAATGGCGGCGCGGACCCCAGGCGTCGAGCGCCGCACCGCCCGCAAAGGACCCCAGGATCACGAAGACGTTCATAAACAGGACGGCCAGCGACGTCGCGACGACCGAAGCGCCGTCCGCATAGGTAAGTGTTCCGATGACGCCGATAAAGTAGCTGGTTTGGAAGCCGGTGTAGATGAGAAAGCGCATCGCCACCAGGCGCTTGGCCTGCACGGACAGCGATGACTGAGGCTTTGAGAAAAGAGAGGCGAGCATGAAGACTCCTTGTTTCATACGAATGCGGACGGTGGGCATTCGCCACCGTCTGTCAAATCAATCTATCCGCATGAAACATTAAGGACGCATCAAGCCCCTTCTCTCCGTTTTTCGCCCGTCATGAACTACTTGGTAGATTGTAAGACATGTCCCACACATCTACCAAAGCAAAAACCACCACAAAGGTGCCTGTCCCCTTTGTGGTGGAAATGACGTTTGCCCAGATAAAACCTGTCAGAATAAACCTGTCCCTTTTTGGCAGGTTTTAGGCCAGATGGTCCTGAATCAGGTCGCAGATGGCTCGGGCGTCGTTGATGTTGATGGCTCGGGTTGCAAAGCCCGCATCGAAGGCCTGACGCGCCAGGGCCTCGTTGCAGGCGAGCGCCAGCGTGCGGCCGTCGACCAGGTCGAGCGAGCTCTTGCCGCGCAGGCGATCGACGCCGGAGCGCGCGACCACGATGTTGTCGAAGCCCTCGGTCTTGTAGCCCTCGATGATCACCACGTCAACATCGCCGTAGCGCAACAGCAGCTCGCGCGCGGGCATCTCGTCCTCCTCGCGCGTATCGGCATACTCCGCCCAGCGCGTGGCGCAGATGAGCCCCACGTGCTTGGATCCGGCCTGGTGATGGCGCCACGTATCCTTAGCGGGAACATCGATATCAAAGCCATGATGCCCGTGATGCTTGAGCGAGCCCACGCGCAGGCCGCGGCGGGTGAGCTCGGCGATAACCTTCTCGACGAGCGTGGTCTTGCCCGAGTTCTGGTAGCCGATAAATGCGATCGCGGGGACGGCCGGGGCCGGAACTGCGGACGCGATGGCAACGGATGCGCTCGCGGGTGCGGCACCGTCGGCGGTCACGGACTCAACAGCAGCGGCCTGACGCTCGGCGCGATCCCACACGCCCGAGTGGCCGCCTTCCTTGTGCAGCAGGCGTACGTCGACGATCTCCATGCCGCGGTCGACGGCCTTGCACATGTCGTAGATGGTCAGGCACGCGGCGCTCACGCCAGTCAGGGCCTCCATCTCAATACCGGTCTTGCCCGTCACACCGGCTGTGACCAGCACGTGAAAGCCGACCTGCCCGTCTGCGCGTGACGGCGCCCAGCCCTCGGGCACGTCCTCGACGGGCGTCCCCGCCGGCGCGATAGGCTCGATATCGCACTTACTCTTGGTAACGAGCAGCGGATGGCACATGGGGATGATGTCACTCGTGCGCTTGATGGCCATGATGCCCGCTACGCGCGCGCAGGCAAGCACATCGCCCTTTTTGGCGCGATCCTGCAGCACCATGGCCTGCGTCTCGGGATGCATGAGGATGGTGCCCTCGGCGATGGCGATGCGATGGGTCTCGGCCTTGTCGGACACGTCGACCATACGAACCTCGCCCTTGGCATCCACATGCGTTAGCTCGTCGCGGCGGGCGTCGCGAGCGGGCTCGGCAGCAGCGCCGGCAGACGGCTGTGCGGTCGCGTCGGCGTTGCCAGCATTCGCCGCAGCCGTGACTTTGTGGGCAGACATCGCGGCCCTGCGAGCGGCCTTGGTGGCATCGGCGTACCTGCTCTTGGCCATATGATCCTCCTCCGATTTGGGACATAAATCGTTGCGTGCCCTCAATTATCGCGTGTTCCTGCGGTTTGTGGGCCACGGCATCGCGCCAAATCGAAAGCACCTGCATATCATCACCACGGCGCAGCGCCTCACGCACCGAATACTCGGCATCGCCGAACAGGCACGGACGCACGTTGCCGTCGGCCGTCAGGCGCAGGCGGTTGCAGCTCGCGCAAAATGGTTGGACATGGCGCTGATAAAGCCGACCGTTCCCGCCGCACCCGGAAAGCGCCAATAGCGCGCGGGACCCGTGCCGGCAGGAGCGTCGGTGATGTCGAGCGGCTCGAGCTCGCCCAGGCCCACCGTGGCGGCCCCGCATTGACGCGCGCCCGTAGCTCGTCGCTCGGCACGGTGTCGCTCGCATCCCACAGCGCCGGATTGAGCGTGGGCGCATGAGGGTCCACGGCGCAATGAGAGCTCGTACGCTCGTCGCCGATGGGCATGTATTCGATGAAGCGCAGGTGAATGGGACGGTCGACGGTCAGGCGCGCGAGGGCCGCCACATCTTGGTTGAGCCTGCGCACAACAACGCAGTTGACCTTGACGGGCTCAAAGCCCCAGGCCAGCGCCGCGTCGATGCCGGCCATGGTCTGCTCGAGCCGGCCCAAGCGGGTGATCTCTTCAAACAGCACGGGTCGAGCGTATCGAGTGAAATGTTGACGCGGTTAAGCCCGGCGTCTTTGAGCTGCGGCGCCAGCTTGGGCAGCAGGGCGCCATTGGTGGTAAGCGAGATGTCCTCGATCTGCGGAATCGCGCGGATGTCGCGAATGAGCGGGATGATACGGCGGCCGACCAGCGGCTCGCCACCCGTCAGGCGCACGCGGCGAATGCCTCCCCCGCCACCAGGCGCACAAAGCGGGCGATTTCCTCGGCGCTGAGCAGCTCGTCGTGCACGCGGGGCGCCACGCCTTCGGCCGGCATGCAGTAAATACAGCGGAAATTGCACTTGTCGGTAACGGCAATGCGCAGGTAGTTGATATCGCGGCCAAAGCCGTCATGTTGCACGTGCCCGTCCACGCAGCCCTCCCCTCACGCTGGTCTTTATTCTTTAGGGAATATAGTACCGCACGGGAAGAATAGGTCGACATGCGTACGACACGACGCAGGGCAAATGGCGTTTTCTAGCGTGAACTCGACATGGTTCAACGCACCTGCATTCAATTGGAAATGCCTACGCACGCAACTTTTTCGCCCGGTCCTCAACTCAAACCTTGACTCTACACTCGTTGTAGGGTTTTCACTACACTGGTAGCTAAACGACCCAAGCCAGAAAGTGCCCCGCCCATGGAACACGACCTCACACGCGGCAATGTCCTTAAGACCATTGCGGTCTTTGCCCTGCCCTATATGCTCTCGTACTTTTTGCAGATGCTCTACGGCATGGCCGACCTGTACATGATGGGACAGTTTAGCGGCGCGGCCGGCATCACCGCCGTGGGCAATGGCGCGCAGACGCTCTATATCATTACCGTGACGCTCGTGGGCCTGGCCATGGGAACGACAGTCATCGTCGGCCACGCCGTGGGTTCGCGCCGCTTTGACCGCGCCGAGGCCGCCATCGGCAACACCATCACGCTCTTTATGGGCGTCTCGGTGGTGCTGGCCGCCGTCTTGTTTGCGCTGTGCCCGCAGATCGTGGCGCTCATTGGCACGCCGGCCGAGGCGGTCGAAGGCACCGCTGCCTACCTGCGCATCTGCTTTGTCGGCATTCCGTTTATCGCCGCGTACAACATCCTCTCGGCCATCTTTCGCGGCCTGGGCGATTCGCGCTCGCCCATGTACGTGATCGGCGTGGCGTGCATCATCAACATCGCGCTCGATTTTTTGTTTATCGGCCACATGGGACTCGGCCCCGTGGGCGCGGCACTCGGCACGGTAACCGCCCAGACGGCAAGCGTTGCCCTCGCGCTCGTGTGGCTCAAGAGCCGCCGCACGCACATTCACCTCAAGCGCAGCGACCTGCGTCCCCAGCCCGAGGTGCTCAGCAGCATTCTTAAGATCGGCGTGCCCGTGGCCGTGCAGGACGGCTGCATCCAGGTGGCGTTTATGTTCATCACCGTCATCGCCAACCACCGAGGGCTCGTCGACGCCGCCGCCGTGGGCTTGGTCGAAAAGATGATCAGTTTTTTGTTTATCGTGCCGAGTTCCATGGGCGCCACCGTCAGCGCGCTCACGGCGCAAAACGCCGGCGCGGGCAAGGGCGACCGCGCGCGTCAGGTGCTCAAAGATGCCATGACCATCTCGGTGATATATGGCTGCCTGATCACGGTGCTGATGTGGCTGGTGGCACCGGCGTTTCTCGGCTTTTTTGCCAAGGACGCCGCGGTCGTTGCGGCCGGCACCGGCTATATGCGCAGTTATATTTTTGACGCGATCTTTGCCGGCATCCACATTTGCTTTAGCGGTTTTTTCGCTGCGTATGGCAAGAGCTACATCGGCTTTGCGCACAACGTGCTGGCAGTGGTGCTCATTCGCGTGCCCGGCGCGTGGCTGCTGTCGAACGCCTACTCCGACACGCTGTTCCCCATGGGCATCGCCTCGCCGTGCGGGTCGATTCTGTCGGTGATTATTTGCGTGGTGGCATTTACCGTACTCAACCGTCGCGGAGCTTTTGACAAGCTGATGGCGTAGCGGCTCGTTCGTGTCATACGACGGCCGCGCTGCATGGCCCCAGCGTTCCCCCGCCCACCGAAAGGAGCGGTCCCATGACCGACACGCCAACTGAACATACCGAGGGCCTGCTCCGCATTGGCGAAGTGGCGCGCATGTTTAACCTGAGCGTGGGCACGCTGCGCCATTACGAGCAGATGGGCTTGCTGGACCCGGCGCACATCGATCCGGCGAGCGGGTACCGCTACTACGGATCACGGCAGCTCTCCACCCTTAACACCATCAGCCACCTGCGCGTTCTCGACTTGCCGCTCGCACAAATCCGTGAGTTTGTGACCACGCGCGATGTGAACCTTATGCAGCGGCAGCTGGCTCAGCAGCAGGAGCTCATCGAACGCAAGCGCCGCGAACTGGAGCGCGTGTCGCGCAAGATTGACAACCGGCTTACCCTGCTTCACGATGCCTTGAACACCGAGCTCGATACCATTTGCGCAATCGATGCACCCGAGCTTCGCTGCGCCGTGCTGCGCGAACGCGTCAACCCCACCGACGCCTATGCGCTGGAGTGGCAGATTCGTCAACTGCAGAAGGGGTAGCACGAGACCTTTGTCTTTCTGGGCAACTTGGGCGTCGGGATTGGCGCCGAGCGCCTCGCCGCCGGTGATTTTGATGGCTACGACGAGGTCTGTCTGATGCTCGATGACACCGATGATTACTTGGGTGACGTTGAGACGCGACCTGCCGCGCACTGCCTGACCATAAGCTTCCGCGGCACGCACGGGCAAGCAGCCCCACGCTACGAGCGGTTGCTCGGCTATATGCACGAGCACGGCATAGTACCCGCCGGCTCCTCGCGCGAGATCGCCTTGATCGATGACATTATCAGCGACGACCCAGCAACCTACGTGACGCAGATCACGGTGCCCGTTACTGCGGCCGAATAAAAACCTCCCGGATAGCATCGGACCATCCGGGAGGCTCTTCAATTTGATTAATTTGGCTATCGGCGCCTTAAGCCTGGGGCACCTCACCAGTCGCAAGAATCTGCTCGAGTGCGTCCTCATCCAATACAGGCACGCCCAGCTGCTCGGCTTTGGTGAGCTTGGAGCCCGCTTTGGGGCCGGCGACCAGATAGCTCGTCTTCTTTGACACGCTGCCCGAAACCTTGGCGCCGAGCACCTTGAGCGCCGCGCCCGCCTCGTCGCGGGTGCGGTTGACGAGCGTGCCGGTGAGCACGAAGGTCAGACCCGCAAGCGGCTGTGCGTCAGCAAGCTCACCCGCCACGCCAGCGTCGGCTGCGGCCTGCGCGTGCGCGGCGCCCAAGTCGACCTCGAGCGACAGGCCCGCCTGGCGCAGGCGCTCCAACACGGCAAGGTTCTCGGGCACGGCCAGGAACTGCTTGACGCTTGCCGCAATCTTGGGACCGATGCCCTCGCACTCGGCGATGTCCTCTTCGCTTGCCAAGATGAGCTTGTCAATCGACAGGAATCGTTCGGCGATGACCTCGCCCACACTCTTGCCCACGTGGCGGATACCCAGGGCAAACAGTACGCGACCGAGCGGCTGGCTCTTGGACTTGTTGAGCTCGGCGATGATTTTCTCGGCCGTCTTGAGGCCCACCGGGATGGGGTCACCCTTCTTGACGCCCTTTTTGCTGTTGGAGCTGGCATACACGCGACCCGTGTCTAGGCCGGCGATGTCGTCGACCGTGAGCTGGTAGAAGTCGGCGACATCGTGGATCAGGCCAGCAGCGATCATCTTGTCGACGATCTCGTCGCCCAGGCCGTCCACGTCCATGCAGCCGCGGCTCACCCAGTGGAGCAGGCGCTCCTTGAGCTGCGCCGGGCAGTCGATGGACACGCAGCGATATGCCACCTCGCCATCCTCGTGGACCACGGGGCTGCCGCACACGGGACAGACCTCTGGCATGTGCCAGTCGACCGAATCGGCCGGGCGTTTGTCGAGCACCGGCCCCACGACCTCGGGAATCACGTCGCCCGCCTTGTGCACGATGATGGTATCGCCCTCGCGCACGTTTTTGCGGCGAATCTCGTCGATGTTGTGCAGCGTGGCGCGCGCGATGGTGGAACCGGCGACCGTCACCGGGTTGAACTCGGCGACCGGCGTGAGTACGCCGGTGCGACCAACCTGGATTCGAATCTCGCGCAGGATGGTCTGCTTTTCCTCGGGCGGGAACTTAAAGGCAATGGCCCAGCGCGGTGCGCGGGCGGTAAAACCTAGGTCGAGCTGCTGCTGGAAGCTGTCAACCTTTACGACCACGCCGTCGATGTCGTAGTCCAGGTCGCCGCGGTGCTCGAGCGCCTGGGCACAGAACTCGTGGACCTCGGCCGGCGTGGCGCAACGAGCCACGTTGGGGTTGACGCTAAAGCCGGCGTTGCGCAGCCAGTCGAGAAATTCGCGCTGGCTGTGGACGTGCAACGGGTCGGTATCGGCAATGGCATAGATAAAGGTGGCCAAGTCGCGACGCGCCGTGACCTTGGGGTCTTTTTGGCGCAAGGATCCTGCAGCGGCGTTGCGCGGGTTGGCGAAGGGGTCGCGGCCCTCGGCATCGGCCTCTTCATTCAGACGCACAAAGCTGCCTTTGGGCATATAGACCTCGCCGCGTACCTCAATGGTGCGCTCGCGGTCGGCGCCCATGTGGGCGAGCGCCGGCTCGGACAGGTGCATGGGCACATCCTTGATGGTACGGACGTTGAGCGATACGTCCTCGCCCGTGGTGCCATCGCCACGTGTGGCCGCGCGCACAAAGGTGCCGTTTTGATAGGTAAGCGCCACGCCCAGACCGTCGATCTTAAGCTCGCAGGTATAGGTGACGCTGCCGGCACCGAGCGCATCCTCGGTGCGTTGGAGCCATGCGTCGAGCTCGTCCAGATCCATGGCATCGTCCATGGAATACATGCGCGCCATGTGCGTTACCGGCGTAAACTGCTCGCTCACGTAGCCGCCCACGCGCTGGGTATAGCTGTCGGGCGTCACCAGGTCAGGATAGGCCGCCTCGATCTCCTGCAGCTCAACGAGCATTTTGTCAAAGGCGGCGTCCGTGATCTCGGGCGCATCGAGCATGTAGTAGCGATAGGCATGGTAGTCGAGCTCGTGGCGCAGCTCGGCCGCGCGTGTTGCCGCTTGGGCACGGGCATCGGTCGGTGCGGTGGCTTCCGCGGTCGTGGGCGTTTCGGTATCGATGTCCACGCCGTCACCAAACAGGCTCGATTGCTCCATAGCGGCACTCCTTCGCTCGATTTCAAACGGATACTAGAGTACCACCGGTCGCAATGAGGCCGAATAGCGGTCTCGAACCGCACCGAATCGGCAGCCGCCAGACTGGGGTGGACAGTTAGTTCAGATACGTATAAATCCTAGAGCTGGATCAGGCACGAACACCCCTGTTTCAACTAATTTGGGCTCCCTGAGACCATGTAAACGTCCCGCTCTCCCTCCCAAACGCCCATTCAAGCCCCATCCCAATCAAAAATTGCTCAAAACGCATCCCAAGCTGCCCCAGATTTATACGTATCTGAACTAACTGTCCAGGCCATTCCGAACCAAGTCTCTTACCAGCCACAAGTGATCCGTTTTCCTCGTCCCCAAGGGATCATCGCGAAAAGAGGGGGCTGCCCCGCGTTGGCGGGACAGCCCCCTCTGGCTTCGATATGTGTGGAGTGGCTCGTTAGTAACCCTGACCGTAGCCCTGGCCCTGGCCCTGGCCCTGCTGGCCTAGCAGCTCCTCCAGGTACTGGCGCAGCTGTTCGTCGGTAATACCGCCGTTGCCGGTGTCGGTCGCGCTGTCGTCCTGCTGCTGGTTCTGCAGCTCCTCGTCGGAGCCCAGTTCAACCGTGACCTTCTTCTCTTCCTTGCCGCGCATGAGCGTGATCTCGACCTTCTCGCCCACCTCGTGGCTGCGCAGTGCGATGATCAGGCCATCGGCGCTCGTGATCTCGTCGTCGCCCAGCTTGGTGATGACATCGCCCTCCTGAATGCCGGCCTTGGCAGCAGGACCATCCTCAACGACGCTCGCCACATACGCGCCGCTATCGGTGCTCAGCTTGTTGGTGCGGGCGTTGAGCGCGTTGACGCTCGAAAGCGTAGCGCCCATGTACGGATGCACCGGCGTCTTGCCGTCGATGATCTGGTCGGCAATGTTCTTGGCATAGTTGACCGGAATGGCAAAGCCCACGCCCGAGCTGGAGCCCGAATAGCTCTCGATGAGCGAGTTGATACCCACAAGCTCACCATTGTCGTTGACGAGCGCGCCGCCGGAGTTGCCCGGGTTGATAGCGGCGTCGGTCTGAATCATGTTGGCATAGATGGTATTGCCGCTGGTAGAGCTCATGGCCGTGGAGCGATACAGTGCCGACACGATACCCGTGGAGACAGACTGTTCGTTGCCAAACGGCGAACCGATCGCCATGACCCACTCGCCCACGTTGAGCTTGGAGGAGTCGCCGATCTCGATCGGGGTGAGCTTGGAGGCATCGGCATCCTTGAGCTTGATGACGGCGAGGTCGCTCGAGGCATCGTTGCCCACGAACTCGGCCTCATAGGTGGTGCCGTCGTCCATGGTCACCACGTACTGGTCGTAACCATCGACCACGTGGTTGTTGGTGAGGATGTGGCCCTCGGTATCGAGCACCACGCCCGAACCGACGCTGCCCGAGCTATCCGACTCGTCGGCAGACTGCGAAAGCGAGCCATTCTGGCTACCGCTCGAAGTGGCGGCGATGGAAACGACGGAGGGCAGGGCCTTAGCAGAGACGGCCTCGGCCAGCGTGGTGTCCTCGGAGTCGATGGTGATCTTTTGCGTCGATGAACCCGAAGCACCCGCCGTCACGGCATTCTTACCGCCACCAATATCGAGCGTGCCACTCATAATGAGTGCGATGACCAGCAAGGCTCCGCAGGCACAACCGGCAAGCGCCGTAATAAAGATCGGCAGCTTTTTGGTCTTGGTCTTGACCACCGTGTGCTTGTTTACAACCTGCTGGCCGCCCAGCGGCTTGCCGGTCTGCGTGTCGTAGGCCTGCACGTAGGGAATGTTGTTGCCGTCGGCAGGCGTCGACTCCACCTGTACGCGCGGCTGCTGCTGAGTCTCGCCGGCGTTGCCCGCATCCTGGGGACGCTGGGGATCGTTCTCGTTCATGCTGCAATCCTTTCGTCAAATAACCAAAGGCCCGCCAAACATGTGGCGGGCCATCATTGTTCACGTTGAGTTGTACCCCAATATGTGGGCGAACGTGTATGAGAACGAAATCTTTTAGGAAGGTTTAAGTTCTGTTGCAGACCCGAAAGGGACCCCCACCTGTGGCAAAGCCACCACAAAGGCGCCTGTCCCCTTTGTGGTGGAAATCTAGTCCTTAAACAGATAGCCCACGCCGCGGACGGTGGTGATGTGTGCCGCGATCTGCGGGCCCACCTTGGAGCGGATGCGTCGGATATGCACGTCGACAGTACGCGTACCGCCGCAGTACTCAAAGCCCCACACGCGGTGCAGCAGCACCTCGCGGCTGTAGGCGCGGTTGGGGTGCGTGGCCAAAAAGCTCAGCAGCGAGTACTCCATCAGCGTCAGGTCGATGGGCTCGTTATCGAGCGTCACCTGGTAGGTAGCCAGGTTGATCTCGAGGTTGTCGATGTTGAGTACATCGTCGGCGGTGACGGTCTCCTCCTCGCCCATCAGGCGCTGCGCACGAGCCTTGAGCTCGTTGGGCGTCGCCGTGGGGCATACAAAGTCGGCATGCGCGTGATTGGGCAGGCGCAGGGTGCCGAGCGCCTCGTCGTCGACGATCACCAACATGGGAACGCCACCGCGATCGTCAAGCCACTTGGCAATCTGATCGATGCGGTCGCTGCGGATGCCATCAGAATCGAGGATCAGCAGGTCAAAGTCGTGCGCCGCAGTCGGCGAATCGGGGGTGGCCAGGCTCACCTCGACACCCAGGGTGGTCGTCAAGCTGCGGGCAAACTCGTGAAAGCGCGTCGTGCGCGCCATGAACAGGGCACTCTTTTCGGACATATCGGCCTCCAAGGAAATGAGCTCAATCGTACTGGAACAAGCCAGCGCGATTAGGAGTTCGCCAGGTAGTGCTTGATCTCCCATTCGGTGATCGTGGATTCGAACTTATGCCACTCGTCGCGCTTCTTTTTGAGGAAGAAGCTATGGATGTGCTCGCCGAGGGCATCCTTCATAAACTGCGAGTCCTCAAAGACGTCGAGTGCCTCTTTAAGCGAGCGCGGCAGCGGCGTATAACCGGCCTCGAGCATCTGGCGGTCGTTGAGCTTGAGCGTCTCGGCCGTGGCCTCGGGCGGGAGCTCCAGCTTGCGCTCAATGCCGTCGAGACCAGCCGCCAGCGTGACGGCGTTGACCAGATACGGGTTGGCCATGGGATCGGGGCTACGAAGCTCGATGCGCGTGGACAGCTGCTTGCCGGGCTTGTAGACCGGGATGCGAACCATGCTTGCGCGGTTGCGCAAGCCCCACGTGGCGTACTGCGGCACGGAGTCGCCGCCCGTGGTGATGCGCTTGTACGAGTTGACGGTGGGGTTGGTGATGGCGCTGATCTCGCGCGCGTGCGCCAGGATGCCGGCCATGTAATGCTTGGCAATATCGGAGAGGTGGTACTTCTCGTCGGCCTCGCCCCAAAAGACATTGTTGCCGTCGTGGTCGAACAGCGACTGATGCAAAAACATGGCGCTGCCGTCCTCGCCCGCCAACGGCTTGGGCATAAAGGAGGCGTGGCAGCCGCTCTCGTAAGCCTGCTGCTTAATGATGAGTTTGGCCGTGGTAATGGCGTCGGACATGCTCAGGGCCTCGGCATGGCGCAGGCTCATGCCGTGCTGCGAGCGACCGGCGGCATGGAAGGTGTACTCCACGGGCACGGACATCTTCTCGAGCGTAAGGACCGTGTTGCGGCGCAGATCGCGAGCGGCATCGCTCACCGAAAGATCGAAGTAGCCCACGTTGTCGAGAGGCTCGGGCGTGTGCTCGTCGGGGAAGTAGTAATACTCCAGCTCGGCGCCCACGTTGAGCAGATAGCCGGCTTTCTCTGCCTTGCGGAACATGCGACGCAACGCATCGCGCGGATCGCCGGCGAAGGGCTTGCGATCGGGAGTGCACACGTCGCAGAACACACGGGCGACGCCGTTGTGGCTCGGACGCCACGGCAAAATCTGGAAGGTCGAAGCATCGGGAAACGCCAGCATATCGGCTTCCTCGGGCGTGGCAAAACCCTCGATGGCCGAGCCGTCAAAGCCAATGCCCTCCTCAAATGCGACCTCGAGGTCCTCGGGGCTAATGGCAAAGTTTTTGAGGCGGCCGAGAATGTCGACAAACCACAGACGCACAAAGCGGATGTCACGCTGCTCTACGGAGCGGAGTACGTAATCGATGTTCTGCTGGTTCATGTCGCTCCCCTTTCTTTCGGGCGGGTTTCGACTGGTCTATACCGCAGATACTATCGCAGAAAAATGTTTCCGCAGGGTTAAAGCGTATCAAGCGCTCAAAAAACGTGCGCGAACAGGCGGGTGCCAAGCACGAACGAATGGTTAGCGCGAGGTCGAAGCGCGGTGTTCGATGTGACCGGGAATCTCGATGCGCTTGGGGGCGAGCTTTGCGGCATCGCCCACCGTGGTGGTGACCACATCGATGCGCTCAGACAGACGCTCGACCACGCGCTCGGCGATGGTGAGGGTGTCCTGCGCGGCCGTGGTCACGCCGCCAAAGAGCACATGATTCCAGGGGTAATCGTCAAACGTCGCAATCTTGAGACCCGCCGGCAGCGAGGGGCCCAGCTGCGCCAACGCCTCGGTCAGACGCAGAAAGACCAGGCCGTTGACGGCGATAAGGCCGAGCTTTTTGCCCGCATAGTCGCGGATGGCCTCGTCCAGGCGGCCGACACCCGCGGCGCCACCGTCGGCCAGGGTGACGACCTCGCCGGTCGGGGCGCGACGCGAGAGCTCGTCGGCAAAGGCCTCGGCGCGCTCGCGACGCACGGGGCTGTCGTCGCTTGCCTCGGTGAGCAGGCACAGGTGCTCGCTGCCCGCGGCGACCAAGGCGTCTACCAGGCCGGCGACCAACTCGCGGTTGTTAGAGGTCACCAGATCGATGCCGCCATTGGCAACATCGCGGTCGAGCAGAACGACAGGCAGGCGCCCCGCGGCCGCGGCGATCGCTTTGTCGTTGCCACCACAGGTGTTGACGATCAGGCCGTCCACGCCGGCATCGATAAGTCTGGTGAGCGACTCTGCCTCCTTGGCGGGGTCGTTGCCGCTAATGGCCGTCATGAGCGAGCTGCCGCGCGCGGCGGCGCTGGCGGAAAGCCCTTCGAGCATGGCGCTCGAGAACGGGTTGCCAATGTCGGCCAGAATCACGCCGATGAGGTTGGTGCGTGAGCTGCGTAGATTGCGTGCGGCGGCACGTGGGCGATAGCCAGTGCGCTCGATAACCGCCGCGATGCGAGCACGGGTTTCCTCGGTCATCTGCCCGGGGCGGTTATTGAGGTAGCGCGAAACCGTGGCCGGGCTCACGCCCGCCTCGGCGGCAATGTCTTTGATTCTCATCTGCGCCATGGCGCACCCCGTTTCCCATGTGTCGGCAATCTTAGCCATTTAAGCATTTTTTAAAAATCTCGCTTGCAATACGTTGTAGGTGAGTATACTACAACTCGAAACGAAACCGATTTCGTAAACCGATTTCGGTAAGCGTTGGCACGGAGGTGCAAAGATGCACCCTACCGTCTTGGCACCTCCGTGCCAACGCCATATCAAAGGTGTACGCACAGTCAAGAAGGAGCTACGCGACCATGGGTAAAACGGTTCTTACCTTCGGCGAGATCATGATGAGGCTCTCGCCCAAAGATCACCTGCGTATTGAGCAGGCCACCGAGTTCGACGTCCGCTACGGCGGCGCCGAGGCAAACACCGCGCTTTCCCTGTCCTACCAGGGCGATAAGGCCGCTTACGTTTCCGTCGTTCCGGCCAACCGCCTGGGCGAGTGCGCTCTGCGCTCGCTGAAGGTCTACGACGTCGACACCACGCGCGTCGTGCGTCAGGGCGACCGTCTTGGCTCCTATGTGTTTGAGGTCGGCGCCTCGCAGCGCGGCAACGGCTGCGTCTACGACCGCAAGTACTCGGCCATCAACATGGCCAAGCGCGACGTCTTTGACTGGGACGAAATCCTCAAGGGCATCGACGTCTTCTATTTCTCTGGCGTGACGCCCGCCGTCTCCGACGAGATGGCCGCCGCCTGCAAGGACGCTCTCACCGCCTGCCGCGCCAAGGGCATCACCACCGTGTGCGACGTTAACTACCGCGGCAAGATGTGGTCGCCCGAGAAGTCGCAGGCAACCATGAAGGAGCTTCTGCCGCTCGTCGACATCTGCATCGCCAACGACGAGGACGCACCTGCCGGCCTCGGCATGACCTGCGTCTCCGGCTCCCTTGCCCACGGCATCGAGGAGCGCGACACCTACGTCGAGATGGCCCGTCAGATCTGCGCTGAGTACGGCTGCAAGAAGGTCGCCTCGGTCGTCCGCAACATCTCCTGCGTCGAGCGCTCCATCTGGATGGGCATGCTCTATGACGCCGAGAGCGGCGAGCACTGGTTCTCCCCTGCTCACGACGTGCACGTGCTCGAGGGCGTTGCCGCCGGCGACGCTTTCAACGCCGGCCTCGTCCATGCCCTCATCAACGACTTCGACCCGCAGGACGCCGTCAACTACGCCATTGCGGCCTCGATTCTCAAGCTCACCATCAAGGGCGATTCCAACCTGGTGACCGCCGACGAGATCGCCGCCGTGGCCAACGCCGCCGACGGTGGCACCCGCGTCGCCCGTTAATTCGTTCCCCATTCCGCGGGTTGCAGTTTCCCATACCCATACCCCTGCAGCCCGCTCCCCGCTTTCCCCGGCCAGGTAGAACCACTTAGTCCCATTCCGGCTCCGCCTGGCATTTCCTTCACGACTGGCCTCGTAGCCGGTTCCGAAATTGCTTGTGACCCAAGCAGTACCTCCGATAACCAATCCGGAACCGGCCCATGGCCAATCTTCTTTAGCAATTACGCGCACTCGCGCGCCGCACATCGAAAGGAACATCATGTTCAATCAGTTCTACACCACGCTTGAGTCCCTGGGCATCGTGCCGGTCGTCGTGCTCGACAAGGTCGAGGACGCCGCTCCGCTCGCCCACGCCCTGATGGCCGCCGGCATGAAGTCCGCCGAGGTCACCTTCCGCACCGCTTGCGCTGCCGAGTGCATCGCCGCTATGGCCGAGGCCGAGCCCGAGATGTGCGTGGGCGCCGGCACCGTCCTGACTGTCGAGCAGGTTGAGCAGGCCCGTGCCGCCGGTGCCAAGTTCATCGTCTCCCCGGGTTACAACGAGGACGTCGTCAAGCACTGCATCGATATCGACCTGCCTGTGCTGCCCGGTACCGTGACCCCCTCCGAGGTCACCGCTGCCGTCAACCTGGGCCTCAAGGTCACCAAGTTCTTCCCGGCAGCCCAGTACGGCGGCCTCAACACCATCAAGGCCCTCGCCGCTCCGTTTGTCGGTCACCGCTTTATGCCCACCGGCGGCGTGAGCACCGCTAACGTCGAGGAGTACCTGAGCTCCTCCGCCATCATCGCCTGCGGCGGCACCTGGATGGTCAAGCCGGCCCTGTTCGCCGACGGCGACTTCTCCAAGGTCGAGCAGATCGCTCGCGAGGCCATGGACGTCGTCAAGAAGGTCCGCGCCTAATCCAGCTCTCTATCGTGGAGGGCGCGACCTAGACCGCGCCCTCTTTTTTGAAGCGGCTCGGAAGCGTGCCGTTTCCGTCACGGACAAGAACCGAAACCGTCTTGTATGCTGATAGAACGTGACGGAAGCGACACGCCCCCGAGCCGCTTTTTCTTCGGCTAAATCTTTGCCCTAACATAATCCAGAGCGCCAAAACAAACGCGGTGCCGTCTGGAGGAATCGACCCCTTGCTTCCGGTCTGTTCCTCCAAACGGCACCGTATTTATGTGCCTCGGTCACGCCCCAACGTAGTTGCGGTGAAATAGGGACTGTTTGCGCCGCCTGGGCCGCAAGACAATCCCTATTTCACCGCAACGTATGAGGGGATAGATTAGATGGACGGGTCTTTGGGCAGCTCGAAGTAATCGGGATGCAAGGCGATGACCGGGCCCTGCTCTTCTGGCATTAGATGCAGATGCGTCTGCGCCAGATAGCTCGCCGTATCGGTGTCGCCCTCTTTAATGGCCTCGAGGATTCGGCGGTGTTGCCGACGAATCGGCTCCCAGTCCAGATCCTGCGACACCGCACGCAACCAGTTATATCGCTCAAAATGCGTGTTGATGCTCTTCATCCAATCCCACAGCATGTGGCGACCGGCAATCTCAAAGCACGTCTCGTGGAACAGGTTGTCCAGGTCAAAGAAGCGACGCATCTCGCTGTGGTCGAGCGACTCGGACTCGGCGAGAATCTGCTCAAGCTGGCGCTTTTGCTCGGGCGTGGCGGCCGAACAGCATTTGATCAGCACACTTCTCTCGAGCTTCTCGCGCAAAAAGCAGGCGTTCTCGGCACGCTCCATGCTAATTTTTGAGACATAGGTGCCGCTCTTGGGACGCGTTTCCACCAGCTCTTGCTCGCGCAGGCGCACAAAGGACTCGCGGATGGGCGTACGCCCGATCCCCGTCTCCTTTTCCAGACCAATCGCCGAAAGGCGCGTGCCGGGCTTGAGCTCGGCATAGATGATCTTGGAGCGCAATGCGTTGTATGCCTGATCTTGCAGACTCTGATAATGCTGGTGCTGTTCCATAAAGCCCTCGGATAAGTCCTCGGTTAGTCGAATACCAACACGTAATACTATCGCAACGCCGCCCCCCATAAGTTGCGGTGAAATACGGACTATTGGAGCCAGCTAAGCCGCTAAACAGTCCGTATTTCACCGCAACTTATAGGGGACGAAGTTTTACAGGTTGTCGATGATTGCCTGGGCGATTTCGTCGTACTGAGCCGGCTCGAGCGTGACGCGACCGGGGTTCATGGCAAACACGTCGCCAAACTCAAACGGGTCGCTCTTGTACTTGGGGACGATATGCACATGCAGGTGATGCATGGTGTCGCCGTAGGCACCAAAGTTGATCTTGTCGGGGTTGAACGCCTTGTGCAGCGCGGCGGCGACGTGGCGGACATCGGCCATAAAGGCGGCAGCGTCCTCCTCGGACATGCAGGAAATGTCATCGACGTGCTGCTTGGAGGCCACGATCACGCGGCCCTTGTGGCTCTGCTCCTTAAACAAGATGAGCTTGCTGGCGGGCAGGTCGAGCATGGGGATGCCAAAGGCATCGACGAGCGTGTTGTCGGTCCCGCACATGCAGTACGAGCAATCGGTGTGCTGTTCCATGGTGATCCTTTCGATCCGGGTGAAGGCGTTCGCCGCAATGCGACCGGCGGGCGCGACCAAGCTGCCCGGCAATCTACGACGAACGTACAATGCACTCTCTAACCGTTGCGAAATCGGTTTCGAGTATGTCCTTGTCATAATACAGCCAACGAGTTGTTGCGATTAGGTGAACGTTCACCTTTTTATTATTTTTCTCTTTGCAAATAGAATCCCGTGCGTATACTAAGGCTCAAACGAAACCGATTTCGTTAAGCGTGGGCAATAGGATGCTAAGACGCACCCTACCATCTTGGCATCCTATTGCCCACGCTATGTCATTTGCTTTCCTCCCGTCTCGTTGGCCCTTCAGTCCCATTCCGGCACAGCGAGACATTTCCTAGACGACTGACCGTGGGGCCGGCTTTTCTGCTTTTACAGCAGTGCCTCCGATAACCCTCTTTTGCCGGCCCAGGTCAGCCTTTTCTTCACAACCGAAAGGACGGGTAGCAGCATGCGACCGCTCATCATTATGAATGGCGAGAAGATCGATTGGTGCCATACCGTCATCAGGATGTTGATGTATTTAGCAGGCGTCGCGACGCTCGCCCTCGGCATGAGCATCCAGACTGCGTCGGGCCTAGGCGTGGCAGCGCTTACCTGTTTTGCCACGACGCTGTCCATGCTCACCGGCAAGACGCTCGGCTTTTGGATTACCGCGACCTATGTCGCCTACATTGCCGCACAGGCAGCCATCTTGCGCCGCGAGTTTCAGCCGCGCATTTTGCTCGAGCTCTTTTTCTCAACGCTGATCGGCGGCTTTACCGATTTCTTTATGAACGTTAACCCTCTGCACCCCACCGCGCTGCCGGCACAGGTCGTAACCATGCTGCTCTCGCTTGCCATCACCGCGTTTGGCGTAAGCCTCGTCGTCAATATGGGCGTCGTTCCCAACGCACCCGACGGCTTGGTACAGGTCATTGCCGAAAAGCTCAAATGCCGCTTTGGCGATGTGAAGGTCGTATTCGATTGCTCGCACGTCGCCGCCTCGCTCGCGCTGTCGCTGGTCTTTATGCACAACCTGGGCGGCTTTGGCGTCACGACCGCCATCTCGGCACTGTTCCTGGGCCATGTCATCAACGTCGCCAATAAGCTCTTCGCCCAGCGCTTTATCCGCGTGGCCTTTGGAAAATAGCGCCACCGCAAGAACTCGCGAGCAGCGCTATACGTTGCTATATCTCACTATACGTTGCTATATCTCACTATACTTTGCTATATCTTGCTATATGTTGCTATACTTTGCTATATCTTGCTATATCTTGAGCAAAGGTGGCTCGCATGCAAACAAACCCTTTTAAGCCCACAGCAGGCAAAACACCTCCCACGATTATCGGCCGCGAAGATGTCCTCGAGGAATTCAATGAAGGCCTCGTCAACGGGCCTGGCGCCCCGGGACGCCTTATGCGCATAGCCGGCGTCCGCGGAACGGGCAAGACGGTCCTCCTTGACGAGTGCTCACGTTTGGCGCAAAGCCATGGCTGGACGGTCATAAAAGAAGTCGCAACCGAAGGACTTTGTCAGCGCATTCTCGAGCAGCTGCAGCCCAAATTCCAGGCCAAACACGCCAGATTTGAGCCAAGCGTAGCTGGCATATCCATCGGCAGCATAGACATTGAGCGAATCGGCCCATCGCTGCGTGACGCCATGAGGCAGGCAATATCAAAGAACGGCAATGGTCTGCTCATCACCCTCGATGAGGTCCAAGACGCAGAGCTCGAAGAGGTCCGAACGCTCTCCATTGCGATTCAGCAGGTTATCGGCGAAGACCTTGATATCGCCTTTGTTTTTGCGGGGCTGCCTTCGATGATAGAAAGCGTCATCAACGGAAAGACACTTACGTTTTTGCGCCGTGCCCTCCCCTTTGATCTGAAGGCTGTGGCAGTAACCGAAGTGTCGTACTCCCTCGAAGAAACCATTGAAGCGTCTGGCATGGAGCTGCAACCAGGTATTGCCGGCCAACTTGCCGAGGCAACGCAAGGCTACCCCTTTATGATTCAGCTCGTTGGATATTACGCATGGCAACTGGCACGACGCGCCCATACAACTGTAATTGGAGAGGAAGAGGCAAAGCGAGGCATCGCAACAGCACGCGAACGCTTCTGCGCAATGGTGATTGAGCCCGCGCTGCAGCGCATTCCGCCCACGTGCATCGCTTATCTGCTGAGCATGGCGTCCTTAGGGCAGACGAGCTCGACCAGCATGGTTGCCGATGACTTAAACAAGACACCTCAACAGGTAAGTTCCATCCGCAGTCGTCTGCTGAGAGAGTCGATCATTGAGGCGCCCTCGTACGGCAAGGTCTCATTTGCCATCCCCTACATGCGCGACTACCTCAACGAACACAAAGCCGAACTGGAGGCTGAACTGTAGAGGCGCCAATATCCCAGAGGACAGCAGGCCCCAAGCCGGTGTAGGCTTGGGGCCTGTTTTGTAGCTTTGCTCTTTTGAGCTATGCGCGCTCGTATTTCGTGGCGCGTCCTGTCCCCCGCCTTACGATCGAGTTTCGGTTGAGCAAAGATTCAAGCGCCGTCAACGTG
This sequence comes from Collinsella sp. AF31-11, assembly GCF_003475605.1. Taxonomy (NCBI): domain Bacteria; kingdom Bacillati; phylum Actinomycetota; class Coriobacteriia; order Coriobacteriales; family Coriobacteriaceae; genus Collinsella; species Collinsella sp. AF31-11. The sequence goes on along the minus strand of NZ_QRQS01000013.1, from coordinate 52,301 downwards.
CGCGTGCGGCTCAATCCTGTCTGTTGCTCAATCTCGCCCCGCGACAGTATTCGTCCGCCTGACAAAGCCTTGAGAACCTGGACCTCTTCCTCAGACCCTTCAAAGGCATCGATAACGGGCAATGTGACGGCCACCATGCCGCCGCGAACATCAAATACCGGCTGGCTCAAAGAATCTCGATACGCACGCCTGATTCGCGCGATTCCCGTACCAAATTTCTCGATGTAATCCAGCTTTAGAAAGACCTCAGCGACAATTGGGTTTCTGAGCACGGATATCTGCCCATACAGGTATTGTTCCGTCGTCAAACCGGCGGGCAGCGGTCCGGGTGAAGTCACAACGACGCGATCGTCGTACAGGGCAATTTGAACGTTCGCCCGAACGTCCCACGTCCGATGCACCAAAGCATTTGCGACAGCTTCGCGGAACGCCTCAAGGGGAATTCGATCGGTTTGGACGCGTTCCATCCCCTCGATACGCTCATAACGGTAGTAGCGTACAAACATGGCCACCGCCCTGTCCACCTGCTCAATTGCGGATAGACCTGTCGCCGTCTCGCGATCCAAGATCACATCCTCGGTATCACCAAAACGGACGCAGTCGATGCCCGGAAAATCATTCTTATCCGCCAAAATCGCCGCGGCATTGGTATAGCCATCCTTGCCGAGCAAGCGAAGCGTACGCATGATATCCGGCGTTAGTTCGGAAATGCCGAGGTGTTCAACGCACTTATGCTCAAGCGTGTGAAAACTCAAGTCCTGGCGAGCCGACGCGAGCGCGTCAAACGTTACGTTGCTGCCTTCGAGCGTCAGTCTGCCATACTCAAACCGGTCGACCTCCACCGTCGCCGAATCGTTTCGTCTGTAGGCCTTTCCCTTGCTTCGATAGGGTTTGTCCCGGCCCTCATAAACCGTAAGGATTACGGTCCCGTGTTTCTCATCGGGCTCTAGCGAGTAACGAGGCGCGGGGTCCAAACTGTCATTAATCATATTTTCGATGCGCAGACATTCAGCGACCGGATCTGCGAGACCGACAGCAATGCCCTCGTCATTAACGCCAAACTCGATCTTGCCCGTCCCGTAGTTTGCATAGGCACTCACCGTTTTAAGAAAGGTCGGCGTAACGCTTTCCTTGTATTCGACTGTAGGGCTCTCTCTAACAACCATATGCATAACCCCTCGTTTCGTACTATTCATGACCGTATTATAAGACGAAAAGTGTTTGCGTACGAATTTTAGCCAGACGCAAACGGTTTTCGTCTTGATTTACGTCCGGAATTAAGACGCAAATTGCGCTTTCGTACGGTTTTGCGCCAGACGCAACACGCTTTCGTCCGGCAATACGCCTGCAATTCAGACAAAAAGAGCCCCGAGCTCGTATTGAACTCGGGGCTCTTTGTGCCACGTATCCATGAGAGGAGAATTCGATGCGTAAGGGCGCTACTCCATGTAGCCACCCTGGATCGCGGAAACGGCGTGCTCGGTAAAGAACTTGAGCGTGCCGGAGGTGTAGCGGTTAGCCTTGGGCTTCCAAGCAGCGCGACGCTCGGCCAGGACGGCATCGACCTCGGCCGGCTCCATCTCCTTACCGGCGATTCCCACGATGGACAGCGTGCGCTCGGGGATATTGATCTGGATCAGGTCGCCCTCCTCGATCAGGGCGATCGGTCCGCCCACGGCAGCCTCGGGCGAAACGTGACCGATAGCCGGGCCCTTGGAGGCGCCGGAGAAGCGGCCGTCGGTGATCAGGGCAATGCTGGCGCCCAGCTCGGGATCGCTGGCGATGGCCTCGGTGGTGTAGAACATCTCGGGCATGCCGGAACCCTTGGGGCCCTCGTAGCGGATGATGACGGCGTCGCCGGGCTTGACCTCGTGCGTCAGGACGGCGTGGATGGCGTCCTCCTCGCAGTCGAACGGGCGCGCCTTGAGCGTAGCCTGGAACATCTCGCGCGGAACAACGGTGTGCTTAACGACAGCGCCCTCGGGAGCAAGGTTGCCGTGCAGGATGGCGATGGAGCCGTCGGTGCCGAAGGCCTGGTCAAACGGACGGATGATGTCCTCGCGCTTGAGGTTCCACTTCTCCAGGTAGCGGCCGCACTTCTCGTAATAACCGCGTGCCTTGAGATCCTCGAGGTTCTCGCCGAGGGTCTTGCCCGTGACGGTCATAACGTCGAGGTGGAGCATCGACTTGATCTCTTCCATGATGCGCGGCACGCCACCCGCATAGTAGAAGAACTGCGCCGGCCACTCACCTGCGGGACGAACGTTGAGCAGGTAATGGGCGCCGCGATGCAGGCGATCGAAGTCGTCGGCAGACATCTCGATGCCAAACTCACGGGCGATCGCGGGGATGTGCAGCAGCGAGTTGGTGGAACCGGAAATGGCGCCGTGGACCATGATAAGGTTCTCGAAGGACTCCTTGGTCACGATATCGCGCGGGCACAGGCCCATGCGGGCGAGGCGCACCGCTTGCCGGCCCGACTCGCGCGCGAACTCACGCAGGTCGGGGCTCGTGGCGGGTAGGAGCGCCGCGCCCGGGAGCGCAAGGCCGAGCGCCTCGGCCGTTACCTGCATCGTGCTCGCGGTACCCATGAAGGAGCAGGCGCCGCAGCTGGGACAGGCGTTCTGTTGTGCCCAGAGCAGACGGTCGTGCGAGATCTCGCCGCGCTCGTATTGGGCGGAGTACATACCGAGCTGCTCAAGGGTGAGCAGGTTCTTGCCGCATGCGTGGTCGCCGCCTGGGGCGTCGTCGAAGGCGTCCATCACGCCGCCGGTCACCACCACCGAAGGGATGTTCAGGCGACCCACGGCCATGAGATGCGCGGGCATGCCCTTGTCGCAGCTGGCCACGAACACGCCGGCGTCGAAGGGCGTCGCATTCGTGTGGATCTCGATCATGTCGGCGATGTAGTCGCGGCTGGCAAGCGAGTAGTTGATGCCGTCGTGCCCCTGTGCCTCACCGTCGCAGATGTCCGTGGTGAAGTACCTCGCGCCGTGGCCACCCTCCTCGGCGACGCCGGCGCGGGCCTCCTCCACGAGCTCGAACAGGCCCGCGGACCCCGGATGCGAGTCACCGAACGTCGATTCGATGATGACCTGCGGCTTTGACAGGTCCTCGGGTTTCCACCCGCTGCCGATGCGCAACGGGTCGAGCTCGGGCGAGAGCTTGCGGTATTTCTGGCTGCGCAGCGGATGATCGGCGGAATTGTTCGCGGTGTTCATCATGTACTCCAAATTCATCAGATGAATTAACTGATGGAGAAAGTATAGGACGAGCACAGCGTTACGGCAATTCTCATGTAGATCAATATCAGCGCACGATTGAAACGGGTACAAGTTCCGAAATCGCGAAACAGGTACCGCAAATTACATCAGACCTTTAATCGTCCATGTACTGGCACCTATGATGCAAGCCGTGCTGCGCACCCCGTGCGCGCAGCGGGCCAACGGATCCGGCCAGACACCACGACAACGAGAGGAAACACCATGAAAGAAAAGGCAATGGGGGCGATGCAGGCCTTCTCCAAGGCGATGTTCATCCCTGTCCTCATCCTGCCGATCGCCGGTCTCTTGATCGCATTCGGCAACATCTTCACCAACGCCCAACTCCTGCAAACATTCCCGTTCATGAACAACCCCGTCACCACGGGCTTCGGCACGATCCTCTCGGGGTCGCTCGTCTCGATCCTGAACAACCTCGGCCTCATCTTCTGCGTGGGCATCGCCGTGGGACTCGCCCGTAAGAAGAAGGCTGAGTCGGGCTTCAACGCGGTCCTGGCGTTCCTCGTGTTCATCAATGCCATGAACAAGTTCATGGCGCTGCAGGGTATGCTCGTCGACCCCACTGCCCTTCAGGGCTCCGGCCAGACGAACGTCCTCGGCATCCAGGTCCTCGACATGGGTGTCTTTCTGGGCATCATCCTCGGCCTCATCGTCGCGGCCGTGCACAACCGCTTCATCGACACCGAATTCGACAACGCGTTCTCCATCTACGGCGGCCCGCGCTTCGTCTTCATCGTCTCGATCCCCACAGTCATCATCCTCGCCGTTATCCTGACCTTTGTGTGGCCGGTCATCCAGGGCGGCATCGACAGCCTTGGCTTCTTCATCAACCAGGCGGGCAACTTCGGCATCTTCCTCTATGGCATGCTCGATCGCCTGCTCATTCCCACCGGCCTGCACCACCTCGTGTACACGCCGTTCCTCTACACCAAGCTCGGCGGCACCGCCGAGGTCGCCGGCCAGGTCTACGAGGGCGCTCGCAACATCTACTACGCGCAGATCGCCGACCCCGCGACCCAGGTCCTCTCCGCATCCGTGGTGTGGGACGCCCGCGGCCTCTCCAAGATGTTCGGCCTGATCGGCGCCTGCCTTGCCATGTACCACACCGCCAAGCCCGAGAACAAGGGCAAGGTCAAGGCCATCCTCATCCCCGCCGCCTTCTGCTCGTTCATCGCAGGCGTCACCGAGCCGATCGAGTTCTCGTTCCTGTTCGTCGCGCCGATCCTGTTCGTGGTGCACGCCTGTCTCTCCGGCCTCGGCATGGTCGCCTTCAACGTGCTCGGCTGCCGTGCGATCGGACCGAACGGCTTCATCGACTTTCTGCTCTATAACCTCCCGTTGGGCATCGGCAAGACGCACTGGCCCATCTACATCGCCATCGGCATCGCCGAGTTCATCGTCTACTACCTTGTGTTCCGCGTGCTCATCACCAAGCTCAACCTCAAGACGGTCGGTCGCGAGGACGATGGCGACGAGGTCAAGCTCCACAGCAAGACCGAGTACAAGGCCAAGGTCGCCGGCGAGGGCGCCGCGGCGGGCGAAATCTCCGCTGCCAGCAGCGAGTCCGGTGTGAACGCCGCCCTCATCGTGGAAGCACTCGGCGGCGCCGAGAACATCCAGAAGGTCGATAACTGCTACACCCGCCTGCGCCTGATCCTGAAGGACACCGACAAGGTCCAGGAAGAGACGCTCAAGAGCGACACCGGCGCCGTGGCCGTGATCAAGAAGGGCGAGAACGTCCAGGTGGTTTACGGTCCCCAGGTGCGCCAGGTCCGCGCCGCCGTGGACGAGCACCTCGGTCTCGACGACGAGGAGTAGCCCTTTCCCCTTGCGGGCCGGCGCATCCCCACCGCCGGCCCCCCTTGAACACCATCCCCGCCCATCCGCGGCGTGACTCATCCCTCAAGCAACACCATCCACCCCGATTTCGCCTCTATCCAATCCACTCTGCAAGCCATTGGAGGAACCACCATGACCGAAGGCAAGAAATTCAACATCGTCATCGCCGGCGGCGGCAGCACCTACACGCCGGGCATCGTGAAGATGATGCTCGAGCACCAGGACAGCTTCCCGCTGAGCTCCATCACCCTCTACGACAATGATGGCGAGCGCCAGGCCGTCCTCGGCGAGGCCCTCGCCATCGTGATGCGCGAGGACGCTCCTAACGTCGCGTTCTCCTACACGACCGACCCCGGAGAGGCCTTCACAAACAAGGACTTTTGCATGGCTCACATCCGCGTGGGCAAGTACGGAATGCGCAAGCTCGACGAGCGCATTCCGCTGAAGTACGGCGTGCTCGGCCAGGAGACCTGCGGCCCCGGCGGCATTGCCTACGGCATGCGCTCCATCACCGGTATGCTCGAGATCATCGACTACATGGAGCGCTACTCCCCCGAGTGCTGGATGCTCAACTACTCCAACCCCGCCGCGATCGTGGCCGAGGCCTGCCGCGTGCTGCGCCCCACCTCGCGCGTGATCAACATCTGCGACATGCCCGTAGGTACGCGTCGCCGCATGGCCTACATCGTGGGCAAGGACTACGATGACCTCGACGTACGCTACTTCGGCCTCAACCACTTTGGCTGGTGGACCTCGGTGAAAGACGTCCGCACCGGCGAGGACTACATGCCGCGCCTGCTCGAGTACGTGGGCGAGAACGGTTACCTCACCCAGAAGGCGATCGACACGCAGCACATGGACGCCAGCTGGATCGCCACGCACAAGAAGGCGGCCGACTTGCTGAAGCTCGACCCGCAGTTCCTGCCCAACACGTACCTCAAGTACTATCTCTACCCGGACTACGTGGTCGAGCACTCCGACCCCGACCACACGCGCGCCGACGAGGTCATCGAGGGGCGCGAGAAGGAGGTCTTCGGGGCAGCGCGCGAAATCGTGCGCAAGGGCACGGCGACCGGTGGCGAGTTCACGGTCGACAACCATGCGTCGTTCATCGTGTCGCTGGCGCGCGCCATCGCGTACAACACGCACGAGATCATGCTCTGCATCGTCGAGAACAACGGGGCGATCGCGAACTTCGACGACGACGCCATGGTCGAGGTCCCCTGCGTCGTGGGTATGAACGGCCCCGAGGCCATGTGCCAGGGCAAGATCCCCACGTTCGAGCGTGGCATGATGCAGGAGCAGGTCGCGGTTGAGAAGCTCGTGGTCGAGGCGTACACCGAGGGAAGCTATCTCAAACTATGGCAGGCGCTCACTCTCTCCAAGACCGTCCCCTCCGCGGGCGTGGCGAAGCTGATCCTCGACGACCTCATCGAGGCGAACAAGGCGTACTGGCCGGAGCTCAAGTAAACCCTGCGCCGCGAGGCCCGCGCGGGGCGGCAACGGAGGTCCCGCCGCGAGCCCCGAAGCGCTCGCGGCGGCGAGGCTGAACAGGGCCTTGCGTCGGCGCAAGCACATGGACCGGGCGAGCCGGCATTCCAAAGCGATCTCATCTGCAACGCAGGGGGTCGCTTTTCTATATCGATAAGACCACATTTCCATGCACATGCCCTACAATGCCCTATAGGTAATCACGAGCGCGCGATGCGGAGGCCCGACGTGCCACGAGAAATCGACCTGTCGAAGATCATCGGCGACCGCCGTCTTTCCGATGCCGAGCGGGCGGTGCTCCAGTTCGTCGCGGCCCATCTGGCGGAGGCCCGGACCCTCGGCGTGCGCGAGATCGCGCGCCGGTGCTTCACGTCCCCCTCGACCGTCATGAGGCTCACGCGCAAGCTCGGATACAATGGGTTCGTGGACATGTGCTATCGGCTGCAGGCGGAATATACGGGGTGTCCACCGTCCGTCGTCAAGCCGAACGGGGCCGCCAGCAACCTGGACTCACGGGCGCCGGATCTCGCCCCATCGCCGGCGGGCGGGGCGGCGCTGCCCGATGTTGCCCGGGTACTGCGCCACTCCATCGGCTTCGTTCACATCTACGGATGCGGGTTCTCATCCCTTACCGCCGCGTACCTGTCCAAGAAGCTGCTCGGTCTCGGCGTGCGGGCGCTGCATTCGTCCGCGGATGACTCGATCGCCATCTTCGAGAACAATCTCGACCGGACCGATGCGCTCATCGTGTTCTCGCGATCCGGACGCACGCCGCGCGTGCTCGACCGCGTAAAGATCGCCGGCGAGGAGGGAATATGCACCGTCGCGTTCACCGGAGACCGCCCGAGCCCTCTGCGGGACGCTTGCGACTTCCCCATCCTTGTCGCGGACGAGCAGGCGCTCGATGACCGTAACACCGACTTCACGCTGTATTTCGCCCGATGCATCGCGCTGATCGAGTATCTGATGGACGAATACCAGCGCCTCTCGTTCTCCTAGAGTAGGATGAGGGAATGCGGGCCGTCACCCCCGCGCTGATCGGCTCCCGAGAAAGGACCGCCATGGCCACAAGCCCCGATAAGAGCCTGCCCGAACGGTTCGCCGACGAGATCTCGGCCTACATCATCGACAACAAGCTCGGCGCGGGCGACCGGCTCCCCAACGAGTCGTCACTCGTCGAGATGACAGGCGCCGGCCGAAGCACCGTGCGCGAGGCCATGAAACTGCTGCAGTCGCGCAATATCGTGCGCATTAAGCAGGGCTCGGGCACCTATGTGGCGTCGAACCCCGGCGTTGCCGACGACCCGCTGGGCTTTACCTTTATCGATGACAAGCAGCGCCTGGCGCGCGACCTGCTCGAGGTGCGCTTTATGATCGAGCCGCAGATGGCCAGCATGGCGGCCGAGCACGCGACCGACGACCAGATTGCCTGCATCAAGGAACTCTGCGACGAGTCCGAGCGCCTGGCCGCCCTTGGCGAAGACTATTCCGCCGCCGACACCGCGTTTCACAATGCCATTGCCGAGAGCTGCGGAAACCTTGTCGTTCCCCGCCTGATGGGCGTGCTCAAAGCCTCCGTTCCCCTATTTATCGATGTAACGGGCAAAAAGCTGGTCGAGGAGACTATCCGCACGCACCGCGGCGTGGCCGACGCCATCGAGGCGCGCAACCCCACCGCCGCGCACGACGCCATGTATCTGCACCTGGTCTACAACCGCAACATGATCGCGGAAGGCGCGATGGCGAAAAGCGAGTAAGAGGCATCGCGACAACCGATTTCAACCGTTCACCTTTTAAAAGTGAACGTTCACCTATTTTTAGGAGAATAGGGGCGTCAATTCCTCCGCTTCTCCTATACTGAGCTTGTATTAAAAGCAAGACTTATATAGATGAACGTTTCTTTTGAAAGGATCGCTATGTCTGATCTTATGGACAGCTTCCGCCTGGATGGCAAGGTCGCACTCGTGACCGGCGCCACCTACGGCATTGGCATGGCCATTGCCGAGGCGCTCGGCGAGGCCGGCGCCAAGATCGCCTTTAACGCCCGCCACGCCGACAAGGTCGCCGAGGCCGAGAAGCACTACCGCGAGCTGGGCTTTGAGGCTCACGGCTACGTGGCCGATGTCACTGACGAGGCCGTCGTCGCCGAGCTCGTCGCCAAGATCGAGGCCGATTTTGGCACCACGCCCAACATCCTGGTCAACAATGCAGGTGTTATCCAGCGCACCCCCATGCTCGACATGAGCGCCGAGGACTTCCGTCGCGTCGTCGACATCGATCTTAACGCCCCGTTCATCGTCTCCAAGGCCTGCCTGCCCGGCATGATCGCCAAGGGTCACGGCAAGATCATCAACATCTGCTCGATGATGAGCGAGCTTGGCCGCGAGACCATCGCTGGCTACGCCGCTGCCAAGGGCGGACTCAAGATGCTCACCAAGAACATCTGCTCCGAGTTTGGCGAGGCCAACATCCAGTGCAACGGCATTGGGCCTGGCTACATCGCCACGCCGCAGACCGCGCCGCTGCGCGAGACGCAGCCCGATGGCAGCCGTCACCCGTTTGACCAGTTCATCATCGCCAAGACCCCGGCCGCCCGTTGGGGCACGCCCGAGGACCTGAAGGGCCCCGCCGTGTTCCTGGCTTCCGACGCCTCGAACTTCGTCAACGGCCACATCCTCTACGTCGACGGCGGTATTCTCGCATACATCGGCAAACAACCTGCTTAGGCGCTGCGCTCCCACATTTAGGTTCATTTAGTAGTTGCGGTGAAATAGGGATTGATTTTGGCTTCTACCAGGCAAAACAGTCTGTATTTCACCGCAAGTTAGAAATAGGAAGGTATTTCGCAATGAAGATCGCTCTCATCAACGAGAACTCTCAGAACTCCAAGAATCCCATGATCGAGGCTGCCCTCAAGAAGGTCGTCGAGCCCATGGGCCACACTGTCTTTAACTACGGTATGTATGCCGATGCCGACTCCAAGCCGCTCACCTACGTTCAGAACGGCATCCTTGCCGCCGTGCTGCTCAACTCCGGCGCTGCCGACTATGTCGTGACCGGCTGCGGTACCGGCGAGGGCGCCATGCTCGCCTGCAACTCCTTCCCCGGCGTGCTGTGCGGACATGTCGCCGACCCGCTGGATGCCTACACCTTCGCCCAGGTCAACGACGGTAACGCCGTCGCCATGCCCTTCGCCCTCAAGAACGGCTGGGGCCAGGAGCTCAACCTCGAGTACACCTTCGAGAAGCTCTTCGGCTTTGGCTCGGGCAACGGCTATCCTGCCGAGCGCGTCGAGCCCGAGCAGCGCAACAAGAAGATTCTCGACGGCGTCCGCGCTGTGACCATGCGTCCGCTCGTCGACGTCCTGGGCGAGATCGACCAGAATCTGGTCAAGGGCGCCCTGGCTGGCGAGCACTTCCAGGAGTACTTCTTCGCCAACGCCACCGACGAGACCATCATCGCCAAGGTCAAGGGGCTCCTGGGTCTCTAATCGCACGACCCATCGCAGCGGACGCAAGCGGCGGCCGTCCCAACAAGGGGACGACCGCCGCTTTTTGCTATCGACTGGTGCAATGGGGTCAGGTTTACATGCATCAAGTTAGTGCAAAGTAACCTGACCCCCATGCACCAAGGGGTTGACTAGAGGGCGCAGGCCACGTTGTAGCCGTCGCCGATGGCGTCGCGGATGTTGCCACACTTGTTGGCGTCGCCCAGCACGTGGGTGGTAACACCGGCTGCAGCTAGGTCGTCGGCGAGCTTAGTGTTGGGACGATAGCCCATGGCCAGCACCAGCGTATCCGCACCGGTGATGGTGTGAATCTCGCCGTCCTTCTCGTAGCTGATGGTGTCCTCGGTGATCTCGGTCACCTTGGCCTCGGTCAGCACGTGGACGCCCTTAGAGAGCATGCGCGTGATGAGCACCGCGCGACCGGCGCCGCCCTCGTTGGCGGCAAGGGTCTTGGTCATCTCGATGACGGTGACGTCGCGGTTGGCCGGCGACAGGTCGTTGACCAGCGGAGCCAGATAGTCGGCCGTCTCGCAGCCGACGGTGCCGCCGCCCACAATGACGATCTTCTTGCCCGGGAAGGCATTGCCGCCCAGCAGGTCGTCAGCCGTCATGACCTGCTTAAAGCCCTGCATAAAGGCCGGAGCGATAGGCTCGGCGCCATAGGCCAGGACAACCTTGTACCCGGCGTAGTCGCGCTGAATGTCCTCGGCCGAAAGCTCGGTACCAAAGACGCACTTCACGCCGGCCTCGGCCAGACGACGATACTGGTACTTGATCACGCGGGTGAGCTCCTGCTTTGCCGGCGGAACGGCAGCGATGCGCATCTCGCCGCCCGGCTCATCCTGCTTGTCCACGAGCACCACGTGGTGGCCACGCTTGGCAGCAATGAACGCCGCCTCCATACCCGCGGGACCGGCGCCCACAACGAGCACGTTCTTGGCCTCGATGGCGGGCTCGTAGCCAGCCTCGTCACGCTCGACATCGGGGTTAACGGTGCAGGAGATGCGCTTGCCAAACATGATGCCGTTCAGGCAGCGCAGGCAGCCGATGCAGGGGCGAATCTCGTCGGCGTTGCCGGCAGCCGCCTTGTTGCAGAACTCGGCATCGCACAGGTTGGCGCGGCCCATCATGCAGATGTCGGCGGCACCGTCCTCGATCAGCTCCTCGGCAATCCACGCCTCGTTAATACGGCCGACCGTGGCGACGGGAATGTTGACGTGCTTTTTGATCTCGCGCGAGCAGACGGCATGCGAAGCCTGCTGCGTGCCTGCGGCGGGAATCGCGGAGCCGCGTTTGATGGTGGTGCCGCCCGACACGTGGATCATGTCGACGCCGGCCTTCTCCAGGCGACGCGAGACATAGATCATGTCGTTGAGGGTCAGGCCGCCATCGGTGTACTCGTCGCCCGAAATGCGGACGTCGATGATGAAGTCCTTGCCGCAGCGCTCGCGAATCTCGGCGATGACCTCGAGCAAGAAGCGCATACGGGCATCGAGCGAGCCGCCGTACTCGTCGGTACGCTTGTTGTAGAGCGGGGTCAAGAAGCCACCGAGCATGCCGTGGGCGTGTGCCGCATGGACCTCGACGCCATCGACGCCGGCCTTCTGCATACGCACAGCAGCGTCGCCAAACTGGTGCGTGAGCTCGTGAATCTCGTCAACTGTAATGGGGCGCGGTGCCTCGCGGGCGTAGGACGGGCCCACAAAGGACGGGGCGATCAGGCGCGGCGTGCCCGGGATGTTAAAGGCCATATAGGCGGGGTGGAAGAGCTGCGGCATGATCTTGCAGCCGTACTCGTGCACGGCGGCGGCGAGCTTTTCCCAACCGGGAATGAACGTGTCGTCATAGCAGCACATATCGCCCGGCAGGTAGGTGTAGGTGGGCTCGACCGTCACAACCTCGGTGATGATGAGGCCCACGCCGCCCTTGGCACGAGCGCGGTAGTGATCGACCAGGTCATCGGTCACATAGCCGTGGTCGGCCAGGTTGGTGGACACCGGCGGCATAAAGACACGGTTCTTGACCTCGGTCGTACCGACCTTGATGGGGCTAAAGAGCATCGGATAGGCGGAGGACTCCATACAGGTTTCCTTTCGTTTGAGCCGCGTGGCGGCACTTGCTGATTCCCCTATCGTATCAGTATCCGCCCGGCGCACAGCCGCACGCACTCCCCCACCTTTTGCTCGACCCATAAAAAAGTTGCGGTGGAATAGTTCCTGAATGAGGCTCTTGGCGCACCAAACAGGAACTATTTCACCGCAACCGATAAGGGTGGGGTGGGTTAGAGGCCCAGGTAGGATGTCATGCCTTCGACGGCGAGCTTGGCGCCGGCTACGGCATGGACGACCGTGAGCGGGCCATTGACCACGTCGCCGGCGGCAAAGACGCCGGGCACGGTAGTCATTCCATGTTCGTCGACCGAAAGCAGGCCGCGATGGTCGGTCTCCAGACCGCCCGTCGTAAGCACGAGCTTGTCCTTGGGCACCTGAGAGGCCGCGATGACGATGGTATCGGCCGCGGCATGGTCGAGCTCTTCCTCGTAGCCCACCACGTTGTTGCCCTCGTCAAAGATAGCCGTCTCGAACACAGGGCCGTTATCGTCGATAGCGCAGATGGCCTTGCCACACACGATCTCGGCGCCGTCGAGCTCGGTCAACTCGACCTCGTCATCGATGGCAGAGATATGGCGCGAACGGGCATACACGGTAACCTTGCGGGCACCCGAACGCAGTGCCGTGCGGGCCACATCCATGGCAACGTTACCGGCGCCGATGACCGCCACGTTCTGTCCGATCGCCACACTCGTGGGGTCGACCAGATAGTCGATACCAAACAGCACGTTGCCGCGCGACTCGCCGGGAATCCCCAGCTTGCGGGCACGCCAAGTGCCGGTGCCCACAAAGACCGCATCGTAGCCGTCGCGCAGCAGGTCGTCGATGTGGAGCGCACCGCCGATGGTGGTCGAGGGGCGAACGCGCACGCCGAGCGAGCACATCACGTGGCGGTACTTTTGCACGAGCGAGCGCGGCAGACGGAACTCGGGGATACCGTACTCCAGCAAGCCGCCGATCTCGGGCCGCTGCTCAAAAACAGTGACGGCGCAACCCAGCTGCGCCATCTTAATTGCCACGGTAATGCCGGCTGGGCCGGAGCCGACCACAGCGACCTGCTTACCGCACGACGGCGCGGGCTTCCACTCCTTACGGTCCAAATACGCTGTCGAGATATAGTTCTCGATGCTCGAAAAATGCACGGGTGTGCCCTTGCGGCCCTGGATGCACGCGCCCTCGCACTGGCCCGAATGGTTGCACACCATGGAGCAGACCGCGCTCATGGGATTGTTCTGGAACAGCAGCTCGCCCGCCTCTTCTAGACGACGCTGTTTGAACAGGTCGATGACCTGCGGAATAGGCGTCTGAACCGGGCAGCCCTTAATCTGGCAGAATGCCCTTTTGCAACCTAGGCAACGATTCGCCTCTTCGACAATGTGGATAGCCACGCAGCTCCCCTTTTTGATTCAATCCAATGGGGCGACGATAAAGATCCTTCACCGCTGCCCCAGTCAGGCAAACTTAATCGACCGCCACGGCAAAAGCCAATGCTATAACTCGCGATGCGAAGCCCCGCAGCGAGCGGACATGTGCTCGAGTGTCGCCAGGCAGTCAGCCGCCGTCGCCGGCACACTGTTCTCGACCACGCAGGGAATCCCAGGGCAGGCGGCAGCCGCCCAGGCCACCACGGGCTCAAAGTCGTATCGCCCCGTCTCCCCCACGCCATGACACACCAGGCGCGAACCCGTACCGTCGCACCAACCTGCTTTGTCCTCGTTATCAACGACCTCAAAATCCTTGGCGTGCAGCACGCGGATCTTACTGCCGCATAAGTAGAGCACGCGTGCTGTGATTTCCTGCGCTTCGTCAACGACGCTGGGGTGCAGCAGCGATACCGGGTCATAGATCACGCCGAGCGACGGGCTCGAGACGCGCTCCAGCACCTCGCGGCAGCGATCCGGCGTGTTGACCGTCTCGTTCCAGCCAGGCTCGATCAGTATTTGCCCGCCCACGGCCTCGGCGCGCTCGCAGACGCGTGCGAGTCCGTCCATAAAAGCCTCAAGCGCCTCATCGGTCATGCGGTCGTCAGCAACGCGGTTCTGCGCATTGGGGCGACCGGTCTCGGTACCCACCGGGCAGCCGCCGAGCATCTGGGCAAAGTTCAGGCATGCCTCGTACTCGGCAATGTTATCCATGAGCTGTTGGCGATCGGGCGTCGCCAAATTCTTATAGCAGCCGAGCACGGCGACCGAAACGCCCGACTCATCGAGCACGGCACGCAAATGGTCGGCAAGCTCGCGGGTCAGGCCGCCTCGATCGATCCCCATCGATGCGTAGAGCACCTTGCTCGGCAGCTGAATGCACGAAAAGCCCAGCTCTCCCGCCATGCGAATGCGTTCCTCGACGGTCCCCTGCGGAAGGTCGTGCAAACGTACACCCGGAGTAACAGCCCCCACGTTATTCACATCCCTTATGAGCGTTGATGCCCGGGGTGTATCCGCCAAACGGGTCCTCGATGGAGCACACGCCCGAGGGGGCGAGCGGATCGCGCTTACCGGCCAGCTTGTCGTGATGCATGGTCTCGATATAGGCAAGCACCAGCGGCGCCACACCCTTTGCATCATTTTTGACCACGGGCTCGCTCATGTAGTAATCAAACGTGCCCTCGCGGTGCGCGGTGTTGCCCAGGCCCGCAACCAGGCAGATGTTGTCAAGCGCCAGCTGCCCGTCATACTCGGACAGGCAGGTCTCGCAGATGCCGTCGAAGGCGCGACGGCCGTACTGGTAGTAACGCTCGCCCAGCACGCCCAGACGCACACCCTTCATGATGGCATTGGCAAAGATGGCGCTGCCCGACTCCTCCAGGTAGTTGGGGGCGATATTGGGCAGGTTGATGACCTGGTGCCACATGCCGGTCTTCTCGTCCTGATACGGCAGCATGGCGTCGATCAAATCGTGGAACATCTTGCGGATCTCGTCCTTCTCGGCTGACATCGAAGGCGGCATAAGCTCCCAGGTGTCGATGAGCGCCATGGCAAACCAGCCCTCGGCGCGCAGCCAGAAGTTAGCCGAAAGACCGGTGACCGGGTCGCACCAGAACTGTTTGCGGCTCGCGTCGTAAGCGTGATAGTACAGACCGTTGAGGGGGTTGCGCATCAGGTCATGCACGACCTGGAACATATGGAAGCTGTCCGAGCAGGCACGACGGTTGTGGAAGCTCAGCTCGTACTGCATGTAGAACGGCTGTGCCATGTACATGCCATCGAGCCAAATCTGGTTGGGATAGACGGCCTTGTGCCAAAACACGCCCTCTTTGGTGCGCGGCTGGGTCTCGAGCTGGCGGTAGATGGTGTCCATGGCGGCACGGTACTTGGGCTTGCCCACCAGGTCATACAGCTTGTAGAGGGTCTTGCCCGCATTGACGTTATCGAGGTTGTACTCCTGCGGGTTGTAATGCTTGATGGTACCGTCGTCCTGGACAAAGAAATCGATGTAGTCATCGGCGAACGTCAAGTAGCGCTGCTCACCCGTGATCTCGTACAGCTCGATGAGCGCCTTGATCATGCAGCCGTCGATATAGTTCCAGGTATTCTCCTTGCCGGCGCGAATCTTTTCGATGTTCCAAGCCGGCGCCTGCGGCGTAGAGGTTTCGATCAACTGCTCGATATAACGGTCCAGGATTTGATTGCAACCCATTGCTGTCCCCTCTGACATAAACGATAGGTGAACGTTACCCCTAGTGTAACGCGAACGGGGAATATAGGGTGAACGTTAACCCTATATTCCCCGCAAACGGCAGACTTTTAGCGGCAAACGGCGGTGAGACCCGCGGCGATGCGATGCGCCAGGCGCTCATAGCCAGCCGGGCTGTAGTGCAGACCGTCCGGCATATAGAGCTCGCGGTGCTCCGGCAAAAACGGGCTGATACCGCTTTGCGCATACAGGTCAATCACCGGAACGGAGTAGCGGTCACAGACCTCGAGCATCGCTCGCACGTAGACGACCTGCGTCAGGCCCAAATGGTTCGCCTCATCGCTTGCCGGGATATCCTTCTCGTGCTTACCGCTCGTCTTGCACGGCGTCATAAACACGAGCTTTGCCCGAGGCGAGCGTGCCGTGATGGTTCGGATCAGGTAATCGAGCGCACCGTAGAACTCATGCACATCGGTACTGCCCAACTCGCCAAGCGGCACGTTGCGGCTAAAGTCGTTGACGCCGCCAAAGACAATGTAGATATCGGCCGCATCGTCGATACCGTCCAGGCGCTCGACAAACGAATCGGTACGGTCGGCCTTGATGGCGATACGCGAACCCTTGATGCCAAAGTTCTCGACGACCGCGCCTCCCAGCAGCGTGCCCAGATGCGAGGTCCACGAGATGTCGTTGCCTCCCCCACCGCAGCCGTTGTCGCCCCAGGTCGTTGAGTCGCCAAAGCAGCAAATGGTCGATTCACTCAAACTCTTCGTTTCCATAATCTTCTCCTCATCCGCCCATCGGCGGTCATACAGGAACGTACCGTTTCTTCGCAGCATGCCGAGGGGCTATGCACGGGCGCATTCCGCAACGTGCGAATCGAGCCATTCGATATCCTCGGCAAGATGTGCCACGCCCAGATGGTGTTCACCCGGACACACCTCGTGCCGCAGGCCATCTCTGCGACCCAGCAACTTGTAGGCATCGCGCACGATCTCGAGCTGCTCGTCAACATTTTTCAGCCCGCGCGAACCGTTCAGATGATCCTCTTCGCAGCTTTGCACCAGCAGCGGATGCGGCGCGATGAGCGAGGCAATATCGCCCATGTCGAGTAAGCGCCAAAGTCCGGGTGTGTGGTTGCAGCTGCAATTGCCATTGAGATGCAGCAGCGAATCGTCGACACCGTACAGATAGCCCGAGACAAACGCCTTGCGCACACGCGGGTCGAGTGCGGCCAGGTACAACGTCATGTAGCCGCCACCCGAAAAACCAAAGCAACCCAGGTCATCCATGGCAATGTCGCCGCGCGCCTCCAAGTAATCGATCAAGCGCATGTTGTCCCAGACGTTGAGGCCCGCGACCGTAAGACCCAGTGGCTCGGCCATACGTGCCTGATTCAGGCACGTACCGCGCAGGTAGCTGTTCTCGTCATCGCCCTGACCCTTCCAGTCACGACGGTATCCCCAGCCGCGCGCGTCGGGGCAGACGGTCACGTAACCCATGCGTGCCAAACGCAGACCGTAGTCGTAATTGAACTTACGCACGGCATCATCGACCGCCGGCACGCCCGTCACGCCCGCAACACTTGCGGCGCCTGCTCCCTGATGGCCATGCGGGCAGATATAGCAACACTTGCGGCCGCGCGCATCGAGCTTAGGCGACTGCGGCTCGAGCAGGTAGAACGGCATCCAAACGTCGCGCTCCACCTGCAGCATCGCATGGGTGCGCACGATACCGCCGGCAATCTGCACCCGATCGAGTTCGCGCGCCTCAATCGACACGCGATCCATAATCGATAGGCCCAACAGGTCAAACAGCCGAACCCTCGTCGCAATCTGCCATGCCTCAAAGTCTTCGGGCGTCGTGCCCTTAAATGCGGCGGAGCGGCCCTCACGCTTAAGGCGCTCACGAAATGCCAGTTCGTCTTCGTAATAGGTGTCGATATGCACCGTGCGACCGTTATCGGAAAGACTGTCGGTCTCCGCAGCGTCGCCCGGGCCACCTTCGGGGTCCCAGCCGTCCGCACCGGAAAGCACCTGTTCGCGGGCGTATCGGGTAGTGGCTGTCGCATCGAGCTCGTGCGCCCATGGCGCCCAGTTTTCGGCATCATTCGCCGGGCCATGTAGGCTTGCACCAGCGTAGTGCGCCCTCTCGTGCGCCGCTGGCTTAGCCCAATCCCACCAACCTTCGCGCTTGATGTGTTGCCCCAGCCAGCAATCGATCAGCACGGTTTGCGCCCATTCGCGCCAAGGACGGCCCAGGTAGACCGAATCCGGTGCCACGTCATCCGGAGCTGTAAACGAACAGCCGTGGAACACGAAGCCGTACGGCTCTCCCTCGGGCGTCGATGCCGCCGTCACGTAACCGTTCACGTCCATATCGCGGTTGAGCGAGCGAATCTCGCACCCCTCAAAGTAGGCACGCGCGCCGCCAAAGATAAAGTCGACATCGCCCTCAATCCGACAGCGTCGGAAATACTGACGGCCCACCCGGCGCGGCGCATACTGTTTGGGTCCTATAAACCCGCCCGGTTTGGCCTCATGCGGCGGCAGCGGACCCAAAAACAGCGTGTCTTGGCGCCCCGTAATGCAACAGGCGTCGACCACCAAACGGTCGCCGTCGGCGTACAGGGCAATCGCCTGCCCCGCCTCGCGACCGTCGCCGGCATCGTTGACGATTGTGAGGTTCTCGAGCCGCACGTCGTCGGCATCGACCAAAACGGTATAGGTCCTAAAGGTGCCGAGCGTGCCGTCGACGCCCGAGCCGTCCTCCGAAGGCATCTTGGCACATAGACTGCCAACGATACGCACGCTGTCGGCCGTCTCTCCCTCAATCGTCACATGCGGCCGACGAATCTCGACCCGCTCGCAATACTCGCCCGGATCGACATGAATCGTCACCGGCCGCTCAGTATCCGAATAGAGCTGATCGGCTGCCTCCAAGGCTTCGGAGATACTGCGGTATGCCCCCTCACGCTCGGTCGATACTTCAAAAACTTGTTCTTCAATCATCATCAGTCGCCACACCCTTTCGTCGCGGATCGCCTATGCTGCAGTTCCGGCATATAAAGAACGCGTGCGATGGGTCGGGAAGGCCCCGTCCATCGCACGTCACAACATGCCGAATTCGATTGTTTAAGAGCAGACGCTTACGCGCGCACAACCTTGTCGACGTTTTGGAGTTGCAGTTCCTCGCCGTCCTGGCCCTCGATGCTCACATTTTGCAGGTCGAGCACCTTGACGTTTTGCGCGATGATGCCCTGGCGCACCATCGGCTCCACGCCACAGGCCATGGCCGGGACAAAGGGCTCGGCATCCTCCGCGAAGGTCACATGGACATCCTGGAACGTCAGGCGCGTCACTTTGCTCTCGGGCAGGCCCGTGATGTAGGCCGCGGCGGCATGGCAGTTGGTGGCCTCGATATCGCGGAACGTCGTGGCACCAAAGCCGGGCGTGCGGTCGTCGACGGGCAGCGCCTCGCGGTTCTGGACATAATCGGTCTTGCCGTCCTTGTCGCAGAAGTAGAACGAGTTGACCACGAAAGGCGTGAGCACCTCGTCCATGCGAATGTGCTCGAAGGTGATGCCCTCGTTGACGGCGTCCTTGCCGCGACCGCGACGGGTCTTGACGCGCAGGCCGCGGTCGGTGCGCTCGAACAGGCACTTGCTCACGGTGAGGTCCTTGATGCCGCCGGCCGCCTCGGAACCCAAGACCACGGCGCCGTGGCCATCATGCATGTAGCAGTGCGAGATCAGTACGTCGTGCGTTGCGGGGCGAAGCTCGGACTCAATGCCCAACTTGCCGCTCTTGATGGCGATGCAGTCGTCGCCCACCGAGAACTGGCAGCCCAGGATGCGGACAAAGCCGCAGCTCTCGGGGTCGAAGCCGTCGGTGTTGTGGGAGTTCTTGGGGCCCTCGATGGACAGGCAGAGCGCATCGACGTGCTCGCACAGGATGGGGTGGATGTTCCACGCCGGGCTGTTGCGGACGGTAAAGCCGGCCAGGCTCACGTTCTCGCACTCGGACAGGAAGATCATGCGCGGACGGGCGACTTCGCGGCCCTCCTCGGGACGGAAGATATTCTTAAAGTCCTTGTTCCACCAGTTGTCCTCGGCAAAATCGGTCTGACCGTCGATCGCGCCGCGACCATAGATGCACACGTCGTGCACGCTTAAGCCCGTAAAGGTGGAGCAATAGGTCGAGAAGCTCTCGCCCTCCCAGCGGCCCAACGGGGTCATGTCGGTACCGGCGTAACCGGCGCCCTCGTCGCCCTTGACCGTACCGGGGATGTAGGCAAGCGCCGCGCGGTCGTGGCGAGCCAGCAGCACGGCGCCCTCGGCAAGCTCGATGTTGATATTGCTCTTGAGGAAGAGCGACTTGATGCGGTAGTTGCCGGCGGGAATCAGCACGCGGCCACCCTTGGGGCAGGCCATGATGGCAGCCTGGATGTTGGTGGTGTCGTCGTGCTCAGCATCGCCCTTGGCGCCGCAGTCGCGAACGTTAATGGTAAAAGGCTCCGCCGGCGTGGTGACGCCCACACTCAGCTCGCGCTCGCCGCAAACAAAGCGGACCAAGTTGCGCTTGCCGGGAACCAGGCCGTCGACATAGGTCTCGACCGCGTTCGTGGTGCCAGCGGGCTCGTCATTGACAAAGATCTCCCACGTATCGGCGCAGGTAAAGTAGCCGCCGTCGTCGAGCTCGATCACGGCTGCGCGGGCGTTGCGCCAGATAACGTTCGTCTCCATGGGTTTCTCCCTCAAAAAGATTCTCTAAAAGTTAATTGTACGCTGTTGTAAAAAAGGGCCGTACCTGCCGGCGGATATCCGGTGGCACGGCCCTGTGATGTGGACGATGCGCTTGCCTTACTCGGCGGGCGTCACGCTGCCGTCCTGGAAGCCAACGTTATTGTGAGCGAAGCAGTCCTCATACTTGAAGCCGGAGAGCTCCTCGCAGAGCGCCTTGACCTCGGGCTGGACGTCGGCCATCTTGCCGCCCTCCTTGACGCGCTTGATCTCGTCGCAGAGGATGTCGCACTGCTCCTTGTCGATCTTGATGCCGCGGGCAAGGACAGCCGCGAGCAGGAAGAAGCCGGCGCAGCCGATGAGCATGTAGCCGCAGATGTACAGAGGCACGGTAGCGGGCTGGGTCACAGCGTCGCTGTTGCCGGCGGTCTGAATGAAGCCGGAGGCAGCGAGGACGATAGCCCATGCGTTGACGGCGACAGCCTGGGCGATCTGCTGGCAGAGCTGCTGAGCGGAGCTGTAGATTCCCTCGCGACGACGCAGAGTGATGAGCTCATCGACATCGGGGATGTAGTTGAGCAGAACATCGGGCAGATACTGGAAGCCAACGTAGAAGAACTTCCAGATGGCGAAGATGATGGGGTAGGCGATCATGGCGATGGCGACCGTGGAGGTGCCGTTAATCTGACCAAAGGCGAAGTAGTTGTAGGCGATGATGCACGCAGCGCAACCGACGTTGGCCAGGTACCAAGACTTGTGGAAGCCCCTCTTGGCCATGAGGGCAACCCAGATGGCGGTGCAGACGATAGCGACGACCTTGCCGGGCATCTCCATCACGGACTCATAGGACTTAGGAATCTGCAGGCAGTAGACGATGAAGAAGGACAGGCACGCAGACCAGCAGGCAGCAGCGAGCTTCGTGGAGACCTGTGCATACAGGACCTTGCGGAAGGACTTATTGCGGAAGGTAGAGACAACGTCGATGAAGAACTTCTTGATACCCTCGCCGACGCTCTCGATCTTCTCCTGAGCCACCTCCTCGGGGGTGTGCTCCCACGTGGACAGGTACACGCACAGCAGCGAGATTGCCATGACCGAAGCGTTGACCGTAGCGATGATGAAGTAGCTGAACGGGTTAGTCTCGCCGAAGGTGCCAAAGCCAAAGCCGACGAGTGCTGCCATCAGGAAGCCGGCGGCGTTACCAAAGAGGTGCTTGTAGCCGGTGAGGTACGTACGCTCCTTGAAGTCGTCGGTCATCTCGATGGTAAGCGGCGACAGGTTGGCGGTGCAGAACGTATACGCGACGTTGTAGATCAGGTACAGCACAAAGTAGTACGGGAAACCAAACGGCGTAGCCACAAAGATGAGCGGCTCGGCGACCATCATCGGGATTGCCAGCAAGATCCAGAAACGGCGGCGGCCAAAGATACGGCCGATCTTGGTAGCGTAAAAGTTATCGGCCACAAAGCCCATGAGCGGGCACAGAATGGCGTTGAGATAGATGGCGAACGAGCTGATCAACGCAGCCTCGCCTGCGGACAGACCGCACTCCGTGGACAGGAACAGCACCATGTAGCTGTGCGTAAAGGTCAGGGCACCAGAGTTGAGCATGCCGCCCATACCAAAGCCCAAGCGCGTCCAGAATGTGATCTTGCGCTTTTTACCGATCTTGTTAGTCATCGAGCTCCCTCTCTTTTCTCGATTGTCTTGGAACAAGACATTGGAGTCCATACCGACGTCTGTCTGCATGCCGTTCAGGGTGAACGTTTAGCTAGATTATGCGCGATTGCTTATAATAGGTGAACGTTCACTTGTATATTATCCTTGAACGGTCGTTTTTTGCCGTTGAACGGGCCTGAAAATGAAAAAATCCCTGCATTTTTGATTATCAAGTCGATTCAGCACCACGCAACAACTAGGTGAACGTTCATTGTTCTCTGGAGATGAGGGAGGTGCCGGGCACCCTTCCCCAAAAAAAGCCGTGCACGACAACGCAACGAGAAACGAAAAACGACCCCGCCGAGATTGTCCTCGGCGGGGTCGCCCAGTCTTTGCAGCAGCTTATTCAATCACGCGCTCAACGTGTCATCGCTACAGGCAGACGCCGTCCTTCCAGATGCTGATCTCGTGACAGCCGCGACGCTCGGCGCTGGTAAGCTTGCCGCTCGCCGTGTCCAGCACCAGCTGATACAGATCGCCGGCAGCCTCATCGAGCGTACGCTCGCCCGTAGCCACCACACCGGCGTTAAAGTCCATCCAGTTGGCCTTGTGGTCGCACAGGCGCTGGTTGGTGAACACCTTGAGCGTAGGCGCCGGCGCACCAAACGGCGTGCCGCGGCCGGTCGAGAACAGGATCACGTGGCAGCCGGCAGCCGTCAGGGCCGTGGTGGATACCATGTCGTTGCCCGGACCGCACAGCATGTTCAGACCATGCTTGGTAGCCTGACCGGCGTACGGCAGCACGTCGACGATGGGGGCAGATCCGCCCTTTTGCACGCAGCCGCAGCTCTTGTCCTCGAGCGTGGTGATGCCGCCATCCTTGTTGCCGGGGCTCGGGTTCTCATAGACGACCTCGCCGTGGCTAATGAAGTAGTCCTTGAAGCCGTTGAGCATGTCGGAGGCGGCGTCAAAGACGTCCTGGCTCTCGCAACGATCGAGCAGAATGCTCTCCGCGCCAAACATCTCGGGCACCTCGGTGAGCACCGACGTGCCACCGCGGGCTACGACCATATCGCTCACGCGACCGATCGTGGGGTTGGCGGTAATGCCCGAAAGACCGTCAGAGCCACCGCACTTAAGGCCAATGACCAGTTCGGAGGCGGGAATGGGCTCACGCTTGGCCCGCTTGGCCAGGTCGGCCAGCTCGGACAGGATCTTGTGGCCCTCGACCTGCTCGTCGGCTACATCCTGGCAGGTGAGGAAGCGAACGCGCTCGTGATCGAAGTCACCGAGCTCGTCGAGCACCTGCTGGTGCGTGCAGTTTTCACAACCGAGCGATAGGAACAGCACACCCGCAGCGTTTGCGTGACGCGAAAGCGCCACCAGCAGACGGCGTGTCTGGGCGTGGTCGGCGCCGGTCTGGGAACAGCCAAAGGGATGCGGGAAGTAGTAAACGCCCTCCAGCGAACCCTCGACCAGATCCTGAGCCTGCTCGCACATGGCGCGCGCGACCTCGTTGACGCAGCCGACCGTGGGGATAATCCACAGCTCGTTGCGCGTGGCGGCGCGACCGTCGGCGCGACGGAAGCCCATAAAGGTCTCGGGCTCAACCGGCTCAACAACCGGATGCGTCGGGTTGTAAGCGTACTCGACCTCGCCCGAAAGGTTGGTCTTGACGTTATGCGTATGAAGCCACTGACCGGGCTGGATGTCGCCCGTCACGTGGCCGATAGGAAGACCGTACTTGACGACGTCCTCCCCCGCCGCAATGGCACGCACGGCCATCTTGTGGCCCTGCGGAATATCCTCCGCGGCAACGACCTCGCCCACCCCGGGAACCGCGACGGCGGCGCCCTTGGCAAGCGGCGACAGCGCGACGATCACGTTATCGGCCGGATTGATCTGGATAGTGTTCATTACAAATGGTCCTAACCCTACAGGTTGAGCAGAAGTCGAGGCGCGGGCAAGCCGTCTGGCGCCTGCACCGGGAATTTACGCCTGAGCGTTGGCGAAGGCCTGCTTGGCGCCCTCGACACGCACGACGGTGAGCGCGTTGACGACAAACTCCTCGAGACCGGTGATCTGCGTAAGGCCCTCGCCCCACATTTGCTCATTGGTGAGCACGTCGTGCACCAGCTCGGCATCGTCTGCACCGGCGTGGGCGGCGTAGAAATCGAGCACGAAGGCATCGTCCTGAGCGGTGTACTCGGTGCCGTCGGCACGGCGCAGGTGCAGGCCATCGCCCTCGCGAGCAACGAGCTCCTGAGTATAGAAGGCAATGAGCGTAGCGAGGCTCGTCGCCAGGCACTTGGGCAGGTTGCCGGTCTCGGCAACATAGTCCTTGAGCGTGGGCAGGTCGCGAGCACGCCATTTGGCGGTGGAGTTGAGGCAAATGGAGAGCAGCGCGTGGTCGATAAACGGGTTGTCGAAGCGGTTCTCGACGGCGGCAGCAAAGGCCTTGCAGTCCTCGACGTCCAGGTCGGCGGCAAGCGTCGGGATGACCTCGTCGTAGAGCATGGTGTTCATGAAGCCGCGAACAGTCTCGTCATGCATGCAGTCGCGCACGATATCAAAGCCGGCAACCCAAGAGCCCGGAACAAAGGCGGTATGGGCACCGTTGAGGATGCGGACTTTGCGCTTCTTGTACGGCGTGACATCGGGGGTAACAAAGACGCCCGGCAGGCCGGCCTTTACGAAGGGAAGCTTCTCGGCAAGCGACTCGTCGCCCTGGATACCCCACATCTGGAAGGGCTCGCGCACGGCCAGGAAGGGATCCTCGTAGCCCAGGCGCTCGGCCACGGCAGCGGCCTCCTTGGGGTCCCGGATGCGGCCGGGGACGATAGTGTCGACGAGCGTGGTGCAGACGGTGCAGTCGTTGGCCATCCACTGCGCAAACTCGTCCTCCCAGCCCCAGTCGCTCACGTACTGGTTCATGATGCGCAGCAGCTCCTCACCGTTGTGATCGATGAGCTCGCAGGCGAGCACGATAACGCCCGGCTTGCCGGCGGCCCAGCGGGCGTGAAGGACCTGGGCAAGCTTGGCAGGGAAGCTCGCGGGCGGCATGTCGTCGGCCTTGCAGGACGGGTCGTAGGCGATACCGGCCTCGGTGGTGTTGGAGACGATGATCTCCAGGCTGTCGGAGACGGCGACCTCCATCATGGCGCGATAGTCGTCCTCGCGATACGGGTTGAGGCAGCGGCTGCAGGCGCTGATCACGCGGGACTCGTCAACCGTATTGCCGTTCTCCTTGCCGCGCACCAGCACGGTGTACAGGTCGTCCTGAGCATTGATGCCATCGGCAAAGCCAAAGGCGCCGCTGATGGGCTGCACCATGACAACCTTGCCGTTCCAGCCGGTGGCCTCGTTGCCCATGTCAAAGAAACGGTCGACGAAGGCGCGCAGGAAATTGCCCTCGCCAAACTGTAGAACCTTCTCGGGAGCGTCCTTGGGCAGCAGATAGCCCTTGTAACCGATCTTCTCGAGCGCATCGTAGCTGATGTTCTCCATCTGTGTCTCTCCTTAGATAGCTGTTAGCGTGCAGGCAAAACGGGGGCGCCGTGTGTGGCAACGGCGCTCCCGTGTTCGATGTGATTCGATGCAGGCTTATGCCTCGACGGTATCCAGATCAAAGCCAAAGTAGCGGACCGCATTGTTGTAGCTGATGTCGCGCACGATGGTGCCCAGCAGCTCCATGTCGGCCGGATGCTTGCCCTGCTCAACCCACTCGCCGATCACGCTGCACAGCACGCGACGGAAGTACTCGTGACGCGGGTAGGACAGGAAGGAGCGGGAGTCGGTAAGCATGCCCACAAAGTTGCCCAGCACGCCCTCGTTTGCCAGGGCCGTGAGCTGCTCGCGCATACCGACCTCGTTGTCGTTGAACCACCAGGCAGAACCGTTCTGGATCTTACCGGCGGTCGGAGCCTCCTGGAAGCAGCCCATCACGGTATCGATCATGGTGTTATCGATGGGGTTCAGGCTGTACAAGATGGTCTTGGGCAAGCCGCAGGTCTCCTGAATGGAGTTGAGGAAATCGGCAAGCTGGTCGGACGGCGTGTAGTTGGAGATGCAATCGTAGCCGGTATCGGGGCCGAGCTTGGCAAACATGGCGCGGTTGTTGTCGCGCTTGCAGCCAAAGTGCAGCTGCATGGCCCAGCCCAGACGGACATACTCGCCGGCAACGAACTGCATAAAGGCAGTCTTGTACTTGAGGATCTCTTCCTCGGTAAGCGGCTCAGCAGCCAGACCCTTGGCAAAGATGGCCTCGATCTCATCGGCGGTAGCCGGGACGTACATAACGTAATCGAGTGCGTGGTCGGAGGCGCGGCAGCCCAGCTCGTGAGCAACGTCGTAGCGCTTGGAGATGGCAGACTTCATGCCCTCGAAGTCGCTGACCTCAACGCCGGCAACCTCGGAGAGGTGCTTGCAGTAGTCGGCAAACTCCTGACCGCGCTCGATACGCAGAGCGGCGTCGGGACGCATGGCGGGAACGACCTGAACGTCAAAACTGTCATCGGCAGCAATCTTCTTGTGCCACTCAAAGCTGTCGGCGGGGTCGTCGGTAGTGCAGATCATGCGGACGTTGGACTGCTTGATTAGGTTGCGGCAGGTAAAGCTGGCCTCGGCGAGCTTGGCGTTGGCAAGGTCCCAGACCTCCTGGGCGGTCTTGCCGTTGAGGACGCCCTCGTAGCCAAAGTAGCGCTTAAGCTCCAGGTGGCTCCACTCAAAGACGGGGTTGCCAACGCAGCGACCCAGGGTCTCGGCCCACTTTTGGAACTTCTCGCGAGCAGGGGCATCGCCAGTGATAAAACGCTCGTCGACGCCGTTGGCGCGCATCAGGCGCCACTTGTAGTGGTCGCCGCCCAGCCAAACCTCGGTGATGTTCTCGAAACGCTTGTCCTCCCAAATCTCCTTGGGGGAAATGTGGCAGTGGTAGTCGACGATGGGCATGCCCTTGGCAAAGTTGTGGAACAGCTCCTCGCCGGTCTTGGTGCTCAGCAGGAAATCCTGATCGTCCATAAAGTTTTTCATCAAACAGCCCCTTTGCTGGCAAGGCGGGCGCATGGCGCGCTCGTTATCCTTTAGGTGAACGTTCACTATACTAATCCATTGCAACTCAAAAGGTGAACGTTCACCTAACCACCATGGGGTGAACGGTAGGTTTTGCCCGTTCAACGGTTGCCGGAGCTGTGACTTGCATGTATTGCGGACCGGTTGGCGTCCCCGAACACCGAACTTGAGCGCTTTTGCTCAGGTGGGTCATGTTCCGACGTGCATTTTTGGGAGTATTCAGCATCGAAGCGCGCCGCGCGCCGTCCTCGGCGCCCCGTTTGGTGCGCATATTGCGTCCGATCGGCATAAAAAGTGCCGCCGACGGCGAAATACGCCACCGGCGGCACTTAAAACAGTCGTTCTGCGCCTCATTCAGGGCATGCCAATGCTGAATACTCCCAAAAATGCACGTCGCAAGAGGGGGTACCTGCCCGATCGACTAAATTCCCGCAAGTTCGCAGTAGCGATCGACATTGCTGGCAAATACCATCTCGACGGCGCCCTTCTGGACGGGCACCGTCGGGGTCCTTCCCCACAGCAGATAATCGCCCAGCGTCTTAGCGCCGCGATACGCCAGGCTCGTCGGGTCCTTATAGACAATATTGGTAAAGATACCGCGGCGCAAGGCCAGGGCGCTTTCGGGAAACAGGTCGTTGCCGATCACCATAACCTGACCGGCCTTGCCGCTCGAGACAAGCGCATCGGCAACCACTTCGGAACCAACGGCAAAAACGCTACAAATGAGCTCAGGGGCGTCCGGCGCACTCAAGCGCTTTTCGAGCTCATGCTTGAGCTGTTTGACTTGCGCATGGGCACCGGCAAGGTCCTCGACCTGCCATGGAATATCTCGTTCGCGCAGGTAATTGTGGAAGGCACGGGCGGTTAGATAGTGTGAATCGGTATAGGGGTCGCCCGCTAGCAGGAGCACGCGGGCATCGACACCAGCGGCGTGAACCAAGTTGACCGCCTGCTCGGCCATCAGGCTGCCCGCCGTTGAATAATCAGCCAGACTGGCGCCCAGACGGTCGAGGTGCGGACGGTCGCCGTCGACGAGCTCGATCGTCACGCCCGCCTCGGCAATCTGCCCCAAAAGCTCAGTTGCACGATCGTCGCCCGGCGCATAGGCGAGCAAGCCATCGATCTTCTCGCCCACCTGCAAACGCTCGTCGATTTGCTCGAGCGCATCAGCGTAGCCGCCCACGCCAAATTCAACACGCTCAACCGTAATGCCCTGGTCGATGACCTCCTGTTCAAAGCGATTGCAGCCTTCCCACAGGTAACGGAAAAAGTACGCTCCCTCGCGCGATGCGCGGGGCAGGCAAAACACCAGATTGATGTCCTTGCGGCGCAGGCTTGAGGCACTTGTGTTGCGGTGATAGCCCATGGCCTCGGCCTTGGCGTTCACCTTGGCGCGCACGGATTCGCTCACGCCGGCCTTTCCCGTCAGGGCCTTGTGCACGGTATTGATGGAAACGCCAAGCTCGGCGGCTATGTCCTTCATGGTTACGCGAGCGCTCATGGGGATACTCCGTTATAGATAAGTTGCCAATTAACAGTACAGGTAACGATACCCCAAAAATACTCTTCAACTCGCCGCGCTCGCGCCCAAATGCGCAAAGCGCCCCGCGAACGGATGCTCGCGAGGCGCTTGGATGTCTAGACCTTATTTGATACCGCGGCCCAAGTCTTCGGCAATTTTGTCTACGCCCTTAAGTGCGGCGCAGGTCTTTTTGTTGGAGCAATGTCCCGTGCAAACGCCACCTTGAGCGCAGTCGGCGCAGGTGCCCTTGCGATAAATGCGCACGCACACGGCGACAAACGCAATGGCGATAACGGCCAGCACAACAATATCGATAGGTGCCATAGAAAGCCTCCTCTAGTTAACCACCACTTACTTTACCCCATTCTCCACCTGCCAAAAAGGGACAGGTTTATTTTGGTCGGTTTTATCTGCGGAAACGTCACATCTTAACTTCTGGAGCAAAGCAATCTGTCCCCCATTGCACCAAAAAGCCCGAGTGTCGCTGGGACACCCGGGCTCGTGAAAAGGGGCTAATCCTTATTCGGACTTAGGCGGAAACCGTGGCAGAAGCGGTGTTGGTCTCGTCCTCGTCGGTCCATGCATGCTTGGGCATGGGACGGAAGATCTGGAAGAGCATCGCAGCCAGCAGCACGATGGCCACAACCGTCCAGATACCAAACTGCCCAAGAACAAGCAGGTTATAGAACTGGTTGATGAACAGGCCGATGACCCAAGCAAAGGCACACTCGTAGCCGATGGCAATCGCGGTCCACTTACCGGAGTTCATCTGGTTACGGATGGTGCCGATAGCGGCAAAGCACGGAGCGCACAGCAGGTTGAAGGCACCAAAGGCGACGCAAGCGCCCATGGTCGGGAACATAGCCGCAAACGCGGTCCACAGGCTCGGGTCGGTCTCGCCGGCGTCGGCAACGGACAGCAGCGAGCCGGCGGTGGCGACAACGTTCTCCTTGGCGACGAGGCCAGAGACGGTCAGTGCGGTGGCCTGCCAGGTGCTAAAGCCGAGCGGGGCGAAGATCCAAGCGACCAGGTTGCCGAACATGGCAAGCACGGAGTAATCCATGAACTCCTCGGGGATGCCCTCCATGGAAGGCAGGTAGCCAAAGGCGCCGTTGTAGCTACCAAAGTTGGAGAGGAACCAAACGACGACGGTGGACGCAAAGATGACCGTGCCGGCCTTCTTGATAAAGGCGAAGCAGCGCTCCCACACGTGCAGCGCCCAAGAGCGGATCGCCGGGAAGTGGTAGGCAGGAAGCTCCATAACAAACGGCGTCGGGCGGGCGGCGAAGAGCTTGGTCTTCTTGAGCATGAGGCCCGAGGCAATGACGGCAAAGACGCCCAGGAAGTAGAAGAGCGGGCTGATCCACGCAGCGGTGGTAGAAGAGTCGCCAATGATGGAACCCATAAGCAGGGCGATGATCGGCAGCTTGGCGCCGCAAGGGATGAACGTGGTGGTCATGACCGTCATGCGGCGGTCCTTCTCGTTCTCGATGGTCTTGGTAGCCATGACGCCGGGGACGCCGCAGCCCGAGGACACGAGCATGGGGATAAAGGACTTACCGGACAGGCCAAAGCGGCGGAACACGCGGTCCATGATGAAGGCGACGCGGGCCATATAGCCGCAATCCTCCAGGAAGGACAACATCACAAAGAGCAGGAACATCTGCGGCACGAAGCCGAAGATGGCGCCCAGGCCGCCGACGATACCGTCGCAGACCAGCGAATCGACCAGGCCACCGTCCTCGGTGCCGCCCGCCACGAGGGCATCGTGCACCATGGTGGTAATACCCGGAACATACGGGCCGTACTGTGCCGGGTCGATCGAATCGGCAGCGTCCTCGCCCACGGCCTCGACGGCCGCATCGTAGGCGTCGCGGCCCTGACCGAGCACGTACCAACCGTCGGTGCCAAAGAGCTGGTCGTTGGTGAAGTCGGTCACCGTACCGCCCAGGGTGGAAACGGCGATGTAGTACACGCAGAACATAATGACTACGAAGATCGGCAGGCCCAGAATGCGGTTGGTAACCACACGGTCGATCTTCTCGGAAGTGCTCATCTTGGCCGGAGCCTTGGTGAGGCACTCATCGACGATGTGCGCGATCACACCATAGCGCTCACCGGTGATGATGGACTCGGCATCGTCATCGCAATCCTGCTCGCACTGGGCGACCAGCTGCTCCACACGAGCCGCCTTCTCCTTGGTGAGGTTGATGAGTTTGCAGGCATCCGTATCGCGCTCGAACAGCTTGACGGCGTAGTAGCGACGCTTGCTGGCGGAAACGCTCGCAGGCAGGTTATTCTCGATGTGGTCCAGAACGTCCTCGATGGAGGAATCGAACTTGTGCTCCGACACCTGGCCCTTGGAAGCAGCGGACTTCTTGACCTGCTCGAACAGCTCGTTGATACCCTTGTTCTTAAGGGCCGAGATCATCATGACCGGGCAGCCGAGCTTCTTGGAAAGCTTGTCCGTGTCGATCTTGTCGCCGTTTTTCTCCACGAGGTCGGCCATGTTGAGGGCCACGACCACGGGCAGGCCGGTCTCGATGACCTGAAGTGCCAGGTACAGATTGCGCTCAAGGTTGGTCGCGTCGACAACCTGGACGACCACATCAGGCTCGCCGCTCATGAGGTAATCGCGCGAGCACTGCTCCTCGGGGCTGTAGGGGGAAAGCGAGTAGATGCCGGGGAGGTCCGTAATCGTGACGTTCTTGTCGCTTAGGAGCTTGGCTTCCTTTTTCTCAACCGTGACACCGGGCCAGTTGCCAACGTAGCCGTTGGCGCCGGTGATCAGGTTGAAAAGCGTGGTCTTGCCGCAGTTGGGGTTACCCGCCAGCGCGACATGGATCTGAGAATCCGCCATTCAATCCTTCTTCCTTGTGTGCCCGCGCTGTCATCTCCGCGCAGGTTGGATAATGTGCTTCAAAGATGCTGCATTAAGTTAGAAAAACCTAACTTAATATGCAGAAATACACGCCGCGAGCCCTTACTGAACCTCGACGACGGCCGCTTCCTCCTTGCGGATGGAAAGCTCGTAGCCGCGCACGTTGATCTCGACCGGATCACCAAGCGGCGCAACCTTTACGACCTTGAACGAAGTGCCCTTGATGAGCCCCAGGTCCATAAGGTGGCGGCGCAGCGCGCCCTCACCGTGAAGCTTGACGATGGTAGAGCTCTCGCCTACCTTAACGTCACCCAACGTCTTCATCCTCTTGTCCCCCTTTCGGTTTTAATGAAATGCTGCGGACTAACCGACGGTCATGATGTACATGGCAACCTTGGAATCGATGCCAAAACGTGCGCCCAGCACGGTGACGATGATATTGGCACCACTCGAGCTCACCACGTGAATCTCGCTGCCCTCGACAAAGCCAAGGTCCTTGAGGTGGTGCTTCATGTCCTCATTGCCCTTTACCCGAGACACGCGCACGGTTTCGCCCGCCTTTACCATCGAAAGCGGCATGGCCGGCATCTGCGGTCCGCAAGACATGAGTGAGCTCCTAACGTCGGTTCGTCCTCAACATCGACGCGGTAAAAGTTAACCACGTCTATGTTCGCTTTAGTAAACTAACATGTGCTTAACTTTTTTGAAAGGGTCTCTATTCAGTTTTCGAAAAAGTTTCCCATACGAAACATAAGAGACACCGCAAAGAGCGCCTCCTAGAGATGTGACAAAGGGACTGTCCGCAGTCCCTTGTTGCGTTTAGAGCGAGAGGTTTCTGATCGACGTGACGCACGAGGCCTCGTCTACGCCCGAAACGCGAAAGACGATGTCCTCGCCACATTCGCCGTAAAGCGCCATGAGGCCCATCACGTCACGGCCATCGGTATGGCGGTCGCCGATGCTGACCGACACGTCGCTACGATGCTTGGCGATAATGTCGTAGAGTAGCGCGACCGGGCGGGCATGCAGTCCCAACGGATCTTTAATCGTCTTTGTAAACTCGACCATGTCCCCTCCCGCGGTATCGCTCATTCGGCTGGCAAACCCAGACACGTGGTAGTTATTGTAGCGTTAGATGCTTGTCGAGAGCTCCTCTGAACACCTCGTGGGCAAAAAGTGGCAAATATGAGTACTGTCACCAATTTAGTAGCAGCAAAATCGAGAGCAAATTGCCTCCTTTGAGCGATTCGAAGAGGTTGAAAGCCGTCAAACGCCCTTTAAAGGGGGTTATATAAATTGATTTTGAGCCCGTTTTTGCTCAGAACAGACCGAAAAATATGACACCTCTTTTGCAACAGTACTCATATTTGGCATTTTTTGACCACGGGGTCCAAAACCATGCCCCAAAACACAAAAGGAGGGGCCTCGTAAGGCCCCTCCTTAGGAAAGGGAATCGATTTATTCCACAGCCGTAGATTAATCCTAGCCGCTACTCCATCATGTCGAGGACGGAGGGGCGCAGCTCGCTCTCGGCGGCCTCGGGATCGGTCTCGCGCAGGCGGTTGATATAGCGGTTGTACCACATCACGGCAAGGCCCAGGAAGACAACCACACCGCCAACGTTGTAGACCAGCGTCAGCCACAGCGGCTGATCGAGCGGGATGGTGCCGCAGACAAGCACAAAGCAGAAGACCACAAGCAGGAATGCGGCAACGACCAGACCAAAGCTGCGCGAGCCCATGCGGAAGTCACGGGGAGCGGCGTCGAAGTTCTTGCGCAGCATAAAGTAGGCAAGCAGGATCAGCAGCGGCGGGAGCAGAGCAGTGGCAGCCGTCATGTTGGTAACGATCATGAGCAGGTCGTCGAGGTTGCCGGAGCCCAGGGCCGGGATGACCAGGATGGGGACGACGATGGCGAACTGCAGCCAGGCAGCGCGGGCGGGAATACCATGCTCGTTGAGCTCGACGATCTTGCTGCCAAAGACACCCTTGGGGATCTCGGTGAAGAAAACCTTGATGGGAGCAGAGGTCCACATCATGAGGGAGCCCAGCGTAGCGGCAAGAAGGATCAGGCCAATGACGCGCGTGGACACTTCCATGGGAATGCCAAAGTGGGCAAAGACAGCGCCGAATACGTCGAAGATACCGGTGGAGATGGCAACGCCGCCCTCGGGAATGAACAGATTGACCAGCAGCGAAGCGCCTGCGTACAGAAGGCCGATGGTCAGGCCGGCGATAACGACGGTGCGCACGAAGGCCTTGACGCCGCCCTTAAGGTCGTTAAGGAACACGCCGACAGACTCAGCGCCGCCAACGCCCTGGATGATCCAGGCAAGCGTACCGAAGAAGCCCCACATAGTTGCGAAGTTGCTCATGTCGGGAGCCATGTTAGCCGGAGTAGGAGCCGTAGCGAACTCGACGCCGCCAAAGGCAGCGGCCAGGGACAGCAGGATGAACACAGCGGTCAGGCCGAGAGCCGCAGTCGAGCCAAAGGACGAAATGGATCCGATCCACTTAGCGCCCTTAGTCGACACCCACGTGGCGATGGCAAAGACGACGATCTCGATAATGGTGATCCACAGCTGCGAAAGCTCGGCATTGGCACCAAGGAACACGTAGCTCGCGTAGATGATGACGTTGGGCAGGACGGATGCAAAGTAGAACAGGTTAACGAACCAGTAGCTAAATGCCGTCAGGAACGCCCAACGACCACCCATCGAGGTCTTGACCCAGGCGTACACGCCCGACTCGGAGTCCTTGTT
Source organism: Collinsella sp. AF31-11 (assembly GCF_003475605.1). Taxonomy (NCBI): domain Bacteria; kingdom Bacillati; phylum Actinomycetota; class Coriobacteriia; order Coriobacteriales; family Coriobacteriaceae; genus Collinsella; species Collinsella sp. AF31-11. Next base: position 17,804 of record NZ_QRQS01000013.1, on the reverse strand, counting down.
AAGGCCGACGAACTCGGCGGTAACCAGGGTATAGGGGACAAAGTACAAAAGTGTGGCGAAGAAGAACGACGGCGCAGCTGCCAAGCCGATGGCCGCGTTGTTGTTGATGATATTCTTGATACCGAACACGGCGGCGACCGTCATGCCCAGCAGAGCGAACGAACCAATCGTTCCTCGTTTTTCAGAGCTCATAAGCCCTCCCAATCATCCGTTATATCTCATCTAAAACCGTCCGGACTGCAAGCGCAATCGTGGACAGCACACCTGCTAGGGGGGATGGGGAAAAGGGAGTCAACAAAGCCATCCCCCTTAGCGGCGCAAAGCAAACGCCCAAACGGACGAATACTACTTGTTGGGGAAGGAATAACCTTCAACCGTCACGTGCAGTACCACGACGCGGGAATCCGCGGCATCGGCCACGACACGGTAGGCCTCGTCGATCTCGACGACGGCAACGCCGCCGGCGGGAATCGTCACGGTCTCCCCCGTACCCTCAAAGCGCTCACGATCATCGATATCGCTGTAGGCGCGCGTGCAGGTGAGGCCTGCCTTGGGGGCAACCTCGACGGTCAGGTCGCCGTCGAGCGGGGCGAGCACGGCATGGTAGCGACGGTGACCGACCAGATCGGCGGTTGCGGCCTCGCGGGCATAGACCCACCAGTACACCAACGAGTCGCCGATGGAGTACGCCACGTCGTGCTGCAGGTCGGCAACACCATCGAGCGCCTGTCCGGTACGCATCCACTTCTTGACGGACTTCATCTGAGCGTCGAAATCGGCGCGCGAGTTAAAGACATGCATGACTTATGCCTCCTTAATGGGTGCCAGCGCCTGAGCCAGATCGGCAGACGTCAGCGGTCGCAGGGACACCTCAAAGCTGAAGCTCTCAAAACGGGTGCGGTAGGAATCGAGCACCTCGGAACCCCAAGAGTTCGAACCAAGGCCGAGCAGCTGGTCGTTGATGTTGACCGTAACCGTGTCGCTCTTGACAAGGTCGTAGACGTGCTTTGCGTTATCGATGGCCTCGCAGCTATAGGGCCATGCCGAGAACGAGAACGGGTTGGAGGCGGCATCGACCGGACGGGTCACCAGCACGCCGTCACCGTGGCTAGAGCGCAGGGCAACCCAGCGGGTGCCCTCGCGGTTGGCGCAGTCCTGAGGCATAACGTAGGGCGTGAACATGTCGTCGACCGTAGTGCGGTAATGACCGACCGGGTTGGCGCGCAGCGAGTCCGGATAGTTCTCGCCCGGGCCGTGGCCGTACCACTCAACGGCACGATCGCAACCGGGAACCTCGAAGGAGATGCCGATGCGCGGGATGATGTCCGAGTAATCGCCGTAGGGCTCGCCGGAAACCTTGAGGTCGACGCGACCGCTCGGAAGCACGGTGTAGACAAGCTCGACGCGCATGCCAAACGCACGGACGGGAGGAGCGATGCGCTGGCTCACGGTAACGACGACCGCGTTGCCATCCTGCTTCCAAGAAACCTTGCGGGTAGACGTCTGCATCACATCGATGAAGTTGTCCTTCCACAGGGAGTCGTACTCCTGGGCGTGGTTATCGACGAGCGGATGCCAAAAACCAACCTGGGGACCGGAGGCGATGACGTCGCGGCCGGATGCCTTCCACTCGCTCACGGTACCGTTAACCTTGTTGAAGGTCAGCTCGCCGTTGAGGGAGTGAATGCGAATCTCCTGCTCGGTCTCCTCGACCGTAAGCTCAGGACGAATGGGAGCCGCGATGGCCGGCGCCGGATGGTTTGCGATGGCAAACTGGCTTGCACCCAGCTGGAACATCGGCTCGCACCAGGCGTGAGCCGCCATTGTGTAAGCGTGCACGGTCAGCAGGGTCTCGCCCACTGCGGCCTCGCGAATCACCAGTGGCAGCTGGACGGACTCGCCGGGGGCAACCGCACCGGGCATGAGCGTCTTGCGGCTGACCACGTCGCCGTCCACCAGGGTCTCGGCCGACAGGCAAACATCCTCGAGGGTGGTGAACCAACGCTTGTTGGTGACGGTCAGCTCGCCCGACTCGGCATCGTAGGCCATGCGAACCGGGCAGATAACCTGGCCATACTCAGTAAGGCCCGGGCTCGGCTGCTGCCAAGGGAACACCATGCCATCGATGCAGAAGTTGCTGTTGTTGGGGTAATCGCCGTTGTCGCCGCCATACATGTCGTAGGCAACGCCGTCCTCGGTCACAGCAGCCAGACCGTGGTCGCACCATTCCCAAATAAACTGGCCCTGGATGCAATCCCAGCGATCGAAGACCTCCTGGTACTCGGACAGGCCTCCGGGACCATTACCCATAGAGTGGCCGTACTCGCAGTTGATGCGCGGCTTAGGGAACGGATGCTCGCCAAAGTCGTTCATCTGCGACACGCGGGAGTACATGGTGGAAATGACGTCGACGGTATCGGCGTTGCGGTCCTCCTCGTAGTGGACCGGACGACCGTCGAGCTCGTGAGCCTTGGCGTACATCGCGCGGATGTTGCAGCCATAGCCGCTCTCGTTGCCCATCGACCACATAATGATGCAGGCGTGATTGCGCTCCTGCATCACCAGGCGCTCAACACGGTCGACGTAGGCCGGCTCCCAGGCAGGGTCGTCGGTGACCAGGGCGATGTTGCCGATATTCTCGAAGCCGTGGCTCTCCATATCGGTCTCGGCGACCAGCATGATGCCATACTCATCGCACAGCTCGTAGAAGCGCGGGTCGTTGGCGTAGTGGGATGTGCGCACCGCGTTGATGTTGTGCTGCTTCATGAGCTCCAGGTCGCGGCGCATGCGATCGAGGCCCACAGCGCGGCCCTTGTGATCGTCGTGGTCATGGCGGTTGACGCCATGCATCTTAAAGTAGGTGCCGTTGAGGTAGATATGATTGCCCTCGACCGTCACCTCGGCAAGGCCCTGGCGATGCGGGACGTACTCGCTGACCTGGTCACCGTCGTAGACCTCAAACGTAAGGTCATAGAGGAAGGGGCCCTCGGGATTCCAGAAGTGGGCATCGGCAACGTTGCACTCGGCATGGCCGTCGACGCACTCGCCCGTAGCGACCACGTTCTCGCCATCGCTGAGCGTATAAACAATGCGGCTTGCGCCCTCGGCAACCGTATCGAGCGTAATCAAAGCGGTATCGCCCTCGCGGTGCGTGCGGAACCTAAAGTCGACCAGGCGCGCGGCGGGACGCTGCATAAGGTACACATCGCGGAAGATGCCCGAGGCCCACCACATATCCTGATCCTCGATATAGCTGCCATCGCTGTACTGCAAGACCTTGACCGCAAACAGGTTATCGCCCTCGACGAGCGCGTCGGTCACGTCGAACTCGGCAGACAGGCGCGAGCCCTTGGTCATGCCGATAAACTTGCCGTTGACGTACAGCTCGCCATAGCTCTCGATGCCGTCAAAGCGAATGATCTCGCGAGCGCCGGCAGGCACGGCGGGAAGATTGACGATGCGCTGGTACACGCCCGTGGGATCGTCAGAGGGAACGAACGGCTGATCCACCGGGAACGGGAAACCCTCGTCGGTGTAGGCAAGGTTGCCATAGCCGTCTACCTGCCACAGGTGCGGAACCTCCACGTGATCCCACTCGGGCTCGTACGTGGAGAGCTCCTCGTTGGAGACGGCAGCGGGGCCCTCAAAGAGGCGGAACTGCCACGAGCCGGACAGCTGGACAAACCCGCGCGACAGCTCGCGGCTGTACGTTGCAGCGAGATCGGCGGTCTCGTAGCCCATAAAGTACGCATGAGGTGCCAGGCGGTTCCTGTGGGTGAGCGCTTGGTTTTCCCAATCGTTAATGGCGTCCATGGTGATGCTCCTTCGTCATCGTAGTGATTCTTGTGCAACCGGTTGTCCTTATCTTACGGGCGTTGCAAAAAACTGTGCAACCGGTTGTCCGCTGAACGGTCGATTTGGTCGGGTTAACGGTGCAACCGGTTGTACAACCGCGACACTTATGTCACCCTGAGTATCGAAACTCAGCGCAAAACAGCATTCCCAGGCGGCGGACAACGGCCGCGCCCATCTATGCCCCACCCTTGCAAGCCATGTTCAACAGCAGCTTGAACGTGAAATGCCACCAGTGGCCGGATATCATGAACGCTGTTCAGGCGCACTATAGTAAGCTGTATCCGCACCAGCCCGTATCAGTGACAACATCGACCGCTTTTTCCAGGAGACACCATGACCCAACCAGTTCGCACCGCACCGACGCTTGCCGAGGTTGCTGCAGCTGCCGGTGTTTCGCGCTCCACGGCATCGCGTGCCCTCAACGACTCCCCCCGCATTAGCGAGGAAACTAAAAAGCGCGTCCGCGCGGCTGCCAAGGAAGTCAATTTTGTACCCAACGCACGCGGCCGGGCGCTCGCCGTCGGACGCACGGAAATTATCGCCGTACTGGTTACCGAGCCTTTGAGCGAGCTGTTTAGCGATCCCACCTACAGTGAGTTTTTAAGCGGCATTACCGAGGAACTTTCGGAGTCGTCTTACCTACCCGTGATCCTGCAGGCATCTTCCTCGCATGAGCGCAATCGCGCACGCGAGCATTTTGAGCGTCGCTCGTTTGACGCCGTCATCGACGTCTCGCCCTACAAGGGCAGTGAGCTGCTCGAGGTGCTGCGTGAGCTGGGCGTACCCACCGTGTTGTGCGGCCAGCTCGAGGGCCACCCCTATCGCGATGTGTTCTCGACGGTCTACTCCGACGACGAAGAGGGCGGACGCTTTGCGGCGCTCGCTATGAAAGATCGCGGGCGCAAGGACATCGTTGCCGTGCTGGGGCCGCAGGATAACCCCGCCGTCGTCGACCGCCTTCGCGGCTACCGTGCAATTTTGGGCGAAAGCCTTCCAGATGAAAATGTCATCTATACCGGATGGAGCAGCGGAGACGGCTACCAAGCCACGCGGCGGCTGCTCGCGCGCGAAATACATGCCGACGGCGTGCTATGCGGATCGGACCGTATCGCAACCGGCGTTATCGCCGCATTCAACGAAGCGGGAATTAGCGTACCCAAAGACGTTTCGGTCGTGGGCTTCGATGACCACGAGGTCGCAGCTCGCAGCGTCCCCGCGTTGACGACCATTCGTCAGCCGCTTCGTGAGGAAGGCCGCAAGGCCGCAGGCATTGCGCTCGATATGATTAACGGTGCCGCGCCCACCACCACCGTCATGCACATGCAGCTCGTTCAGAGAGACTCACTGTAGGAAACTGGGCCGGGCTTTCCGCGATGCCCGGTCAACCCATACCCTCGCAGCATCGGCGTATAAAAAACGAGGGAAGGCACACGTCCTTCCCTCGTTGCGGGCAATATGTAGCCGCTCGCCTACATCAGGCGCAGGCTGACGTCCTTGAGCTGGGCGCCGGAAACGGCACTCGGGGCGCCCGACATGAGATCGGAGCCGCTGGCCGTCTTGGGGAACGCCATGACGTCGCGGATGGAGTCGGAGCCGGTGAGCAGCATGCACACGCGATCCAGGCCCAGAGCGAAGCCGCCCATCGGGGGCGCACCAAACTTGAGCGCCTCCATGAGGAAGCCGAACTGCGACTCGGCGCGCTCCTCGGTAAAGCCCAGAAGCTTGAGCATGGACATCTGCATCTCGGCGTTGTGGATACGCATACCGCCGCCACCGGCCTCAAAGCCGTCCATGACAAAGTCGTAGGTGCAGGAGCCGGCTGCCAGCGGGTCAGCCTCGATCTTGGCGATGTCAGCCTCGGTCGGCAGGGTAAAGGGCTGATGCTCGGCTGCATAGGCCTTGCGGTCCTCGTCCCAGTGGAACAGCGGGAAGTTGACGACCCACAGGAAGTCGTGACCCTCGCGCTTGATCTCGAGCGCGTTGGCCATGTGGGAGCGCATGCCGCCCAGGATCTCGTCGGAAAGCAGGCGCGGGCCGGCGGCGAACATCACGAGGTCGCCGGGCTCGACGTCCATGCGCTCGCGCAGAGCGGCCATCTCCTCGTCCGAGAAGAACTTGACGATGGGGCTGTTGATGGAACCGTCCTCGCGGAAGGCGATCCAAGCCAGGCCCTTAGCGCCAAACGTGGAAGCCACACCGGCGAGCTTATCGATCTTGGCACGCGCCCAGGCACCGGCACCCTTGGCGTTGATGGCCTTGACGACAGAGCCCTCCTCGTTTGCGGCAGTCGCAAAGACCTTGAACTTGGAGTTGGCAAAGATGTCGGTCAGGTCGACCAGGTGCATGCCATAGCGGGTATCGGGCTTGTCGGAGCCATAGGTGTCCATGGCCTCCCAGTAATCCATGCGGCGCAGCGGCGTGGGCATCTCGACACCCATGCGGCCGAAGGCATCGGCCAGGACCTCTTCGAGCGCGCTCATGACATCGTTCTGGTCCACGAAAGACATCTCGATATCGACCTGGGTGAACTCGGGCTGACGGTCGGCACGCAGGTCCTCGTCGCGGAAGCACTTGGCAACCTGGTAGTAGCGCTCGACGCCGCCGACCATGAGCAGCTGCTTCAGAAGCTGCGGGGACTGCGGCAGAGCGTAGAAGTTGCCCGGCTGGATGCGGCTGGGAACGATGAAGTCGCGGGCGCCCTCGGGCGTGGACTTAAACAGGGAGGGCGTCTCGACCTCCATGAACTCACGGTTGTGCAGTGCCTCGCGAATGGCAAAGGTGAAGTCGGAGCGCAGCTTGAGGTTGGCCATCATCTCGGGACGACGGAGGTCCAGATAGCGATAGCGCAGACGGGTGTCCTCGCTGGTCTCGATGCCATCCTCGATCTGGAACGGCGGGGTGACGGACGTATTGAGCACCTCGGCATGGTCGGTCAGGACCTCGATCTCGCCGGTGGCGAGCTTGGTGTTGGTGGTCTCGTCGCCACGGGCGCGCACGACGCCGTGAATCTTGATGGGCCACTCGGGACGCATGGTCTCGGCGATCTTAAAGGCATCGCCGTCAGAATGCTCGGGGTCGAAGGTGAGTTGCGTAATGCCCTCACGGTCGCGAAGGTCGCAGAAAATAAGGCCACCGTGGTCGCGGCGACGGCTCACCCAACCGGTGAGGGTGACCTCTTCGCCCACGTTCTCGCGGCGAAGCTCGCCGCAGGTACGGGTGTGCATGGAATGCTCGTCGATGGGACGGGTCTGGCTCATACCAGTGATCCTCCTTTATGGATCTGTGCCGCCCCGTGTCGTTCCGGGCGGCGTCGTACAGATTCGCCCGGCCTGCGTAAACCGCGCAGCCGGACATGGCGTTCTATCTTATCGCACCCGCGTCGATGTGCCGCGAAAAAGTAGCTCCTGCCCAAAGACTTGACGGAGACGAAACAATTGGCGCACCGCGACTGTCGCCGAGGCGCGCCGCGTGCGACAATGTGCCCCAATACAACTGCACCCGGAAAGGCCCAACATGTCTGCACGCCTCATCGTTATGGATATCGACTCCACCCTCATCAACCAGGAGGTCATCGATCTTTTTGGTGAGGAGGCAGGCGTGGGCGAGCAGGTAGCGCAAATTACCGAGCGCGCCATGCGCGGCGAGCTCGACTTTAAGCAAGCGCTCGAGGAGCGCGTGGGGCTGCTTGCGGGCCTGGACGAGAGCGTGTTCGAGCGCACCTTTGAGCGTGTGACGTTTACCCCCGGCGCGCTGGAGCTTGTGCGCTCGGCGCACAGCAAGGGCTGGAAGGTCGGCGTGGTAAGCGGCGGTTTCCACGAGGTTGCCGATAAGATCGTGGCTGCCGCGGGCATCGACTTTTGCCTGGCTAACCGCCTGGAAGTCGTAGACGGCAAGCTCACCGGCAAGCTGGCGGCAGACATCGTGACCAAGGAGTCCAAGCTTATCCAGATGCTGGATTGGGCAGTTGAGTGCGGTGTCGATATGGCCCACACGGTCGCTATTGGCGACGGCGCCAACGACATCCCCATGATTCAGGCCGCGGGCACGGGCATCGCATTTTGTGCCAAGCCCAAGACGCGCGAGGCCGCCCCGTTTGCCATCGACGAGCGCAACCTGATGCTCGCCATGGACATCATCCTGCGTGACTAGCCGATTCGTCTAACAATTGAATCAGTCTATCCTATAGTTTCCGAACAATTTTATCTTAGTGTTCGGAAATATACCCTTTGAGTGCTAGACTTTGCGCCGTCGAAGGGAACATATATATATGGATAAGCGAGATCTTGAGCAATTGCTGAGCGATGTTGCCGGCGGGGCAGTCACCCCTGCCGACGCCCTCACGCGCATCCAGACGGCTCCGACCGCCGATCTGGGTTTTGCGCAGCTCGATCTTTCACGCGGGGTACGCCAGGGAGCCGGCGAGGTTATCTACGGCGCCGGTAAAACCGCCGGGCAGATTGCCGCCATTATCGAAGCGCTGCGCGATGCAGGCCAGGAGCGCATCCTGGTCACGCGCTTGGACGCCAAAAAGGCCGCCCGTACCTCGGAATTTCTCGGCAACGGCATCGACCTGGGATATGTCCCGGACGCACAGCTCGCCCTCGTGGGCGGCAAGCCCTCCCCCACCGGCAACGGACGCATCGTCGTCGCCTGCGCCGGTACGAGCGACCTGCCCGTCGCCGAAGAGGCGGCACTGACGGCCGAGTTCTACGGCAACGAAGTCGATCGCCTCTACGACGTAGGTGTCGCCGGCTTGCACCGCCTGCTCGCTCATGCTGAGGAACTTGCCCAGGCGCAGGTGGTCATCGCCATCGCCGGCATGGAAGGCGCCCTGGCAAGCGTCATCGGCGGCCTGGTGAGTTGCCCGGTCATCGCCGTTCCCACCAGCGTGGGCTACGGCGCGAACTTTGGTGGCGTGGCCGCGCTGCTCGCCATGCTCAACTCCTGCGCCAGCGGCGTCTCGGTCGTCAATATCGACAACGGCTTTGGCGCCGCCTATCAGGCAAGTCTTATCAATCATCTGAGCGCCGGCACGCCCTGCGCCCGCTAAGGAGCATCCCATGTCCAACCATCAGCACACGCTTATCATCGACGGCACCTCGGGCATCAGCGGCGATATGACCGTCGCGGCTCTGCTCGACCTGGGCGCCAGCGAGGAGCACCTGCGCGAACAGCTCGCCACGCTGCCGGTCGACGGCTTTACGATCGCCGTGACGCGCGTAAACAAGCATGGCATCGACGCCTGCGATTTCGACGTCCAGCTTGCAGAGGAGCTCGAGAACCACGATCACGATATGGCCTGGCTCTACGGCAACGAAGCAGCTGTCGAGCATATGCATGAGCACCACCATCATGACCATGACGAGCACGAGCACGAACACTGCCACGAGCATGGCCATGAGGCTCACGGTCATGGCCACGAGGGCCACCATCACGCCCACCACCATCACCACCGTTCTTTGACAGACGTCACCGCCATCATCGACGGCTCGCAGCTGAGTGGCGGTGCCAAGCGCCGCGCTCTTGCCATCTTTACCGCGCTGGCTGCCGCCGAGGCCAAGGCACACGGCAAAACGCCCGAGACCGTCATGTTCCACGAGGTGGGCGCCGTCGACTCCATCGTCGATGTCTGCTCGGTCGCCATCTGCCTCGACGACCTGAGCATTGAAGACATCGTGGTTGAGTCGCTCTCCGAGGGTCACGGTACCATCCACTGCGCCCACGGCCTTATGCCCATCCCGGTGCCCGCCGTCGTCAACCTATGCCAAGCAGGCAATATCGCCCTCACGCCCGCACCGGTCGCCGGCGAGCTCGTGACGCCCACGGGCGCCGCCATCGTCGCCGCACTGCGCACGTCCGAGTACCTGCCGGCCCGCTACCGCATCGAGGCCGTCGGCTACGGCGCCGGTAAGCGCCCCTACGAGGGTTGCTCCGGTACGCTTCGCTGCCTGCTCGTTCACGCAGACGCATAGCCATGGATGCCCGCAAGGCCAAAAGCCGTGCCGCGATCGTCGCGGCGTTCTCCGAGCTCCTGTGCGAGGAAGATTACGGCAAGATCACTGTCGGCGACATCATCGCGCGCGCTCACGTAGGCCGCGCGACATTCTACGGCCTCTTTAAGAGCAAAGACGACCTACTGTCCGAGCTCGTGAGCGACATCTGTACCCACGCCCTCGACGACGATGGCACACCGCTCGACGACCCATTCGTGCAGGTCGAGCATATCCTTAGCAACCTGTGGGAACGCCGTCAGGGCGTGAGGGCCCTTGTAGCCGGCGCCGGCTCACGCGTCTTCGCCGACAGCCTCCGCAAGACCATCATGTCGCTCGCGGCCGAAACCGTCCCCATCGATCCCACAGGCCCAGCCGGCACCATGGACCGCAGCTTCCTCCTCCATCACATAGCCTCAAGCTTCGTAGGAATGGTCCAATGGTGGGCCTGGCACAACTTCCAAGCCAACAAATCCAACGTAGCCAAAGACTACCTATCGGCCATACAACCCCTGTTCACCTAAGTAAGACCCCACCCCAAAGTGCCATTCCAGCAAAGCGCCCATTCCATCCCCAAGTCACACTTTCTTGTAAAGGCACCCAAAAACAAAGCGCCCCTCACATCCAAATTCAGATATATATGTTGGGTTGCTTGTTCCAATCCAACTGGATTCCCGCAGGGTCCGGCATAGGTTAACTTTCCGCCGCATTCCGCAGGACGCAAGAAGCTCCCGCCGCACGAAGTGCGCAGCGGGAGCTTCTTGCATGTCCGAGGACGCGGCGGGAAGTTAACCTATGCCGGATCCGGACGTTATATCAATTGCCTTCGACTAGAACATACCCAAGAAGCCATGCACAAACAGCGCGGCCACAATAGCACCGACAAACGGCGCAATGCCAGGAACAAGCAGGCCATACTTCCAGTTGTTGTCAGCCTTGTTCTTAATCGGCAGCAACTGATAGGCCATGCGAGGACCAAGGTCACGTGCCTGGTTCATGGCGAAGCCGGTGATGCCGCCCATGCCCATGCCAACGGCCCAAACGATCAGGCCGACGCAGATAGCGAGCATCAGAACGTCCTCACCAGCACGGCTAGCAGCAGCAAGGATGGCGCTAATGAACACAAAGGTGCAGATGGCCTCGCAGAAGAAGTTGCGGGCATAGTTCGTACCCTCGGTGGTGGGGTTGGTCGAGAAGATGTTGCGCTGAGCAATGGGATCGACGACGCCTTCGGAAGCCTTGAACTCATCGGCATACATAAACCAAGCGATCACAGCACCCACAAAGCCGCCGAGCATATCGGCAAGCATGAAGGGGATGCAGTTGCCCCACGGCACCAGACCGACGATGCACTGGGCAAGCACCATAGCGGGGTTCATGCACACGGCGCCGCCAAAGACAAACAGGCAGACCGAGATGCCAAAAGACCAAGTGGTGATGGCAAACATATGGCCAGAGCCCTGATACTTGGTGCCTTTGAGCACGGTATCGCAGTGCACGCCCACGCCAAAGACGATCATGAGGGCCGTCGCGCCGAATTCGCAGAGGAGTTTGGTAAGCATAAAACCTTATCTTTCTTATTGGTTACAAACGATTCGTTTAAGCCGCGCACTAGTGCTGGGCGACGACAACACCCAGGCCATCGGGGATGACGGCGACCTTGGCGTCGGCACCCTTCATCTCAAAGGCGAGCTTGAGCGCCTTCTCGAGGGTGTTAACCGGCGTCATGTGCATATCCTTGAGCATCTGGTGGTCGCACAGGTCGGTAACCATGATCACAGGGTGATGCGCCAGGATGCGAGCAAAAATCTGGCTCGTCCACTGATCGGGCAGGGTCTCGTCCTTGGGGCGATCGATGCAGGCACGCTCAAACTCCGCCGGATCGTTGTCGGCGATGTTGTGATAGAAGCCCTCGCCGCCGTGACCGTCGGCGCAGCCGGCGACATCGATGATCACACCGCCCTCGGGAAGCGTGGCCTCGGCAGCGCACATGCCCTTCACGGCCTGGTAGATGTTCTGGTCGAGCGGGTAACCACCGTTGGTGGTGATGGCAATCTCGCACTCGACGGGCTCAACGCCGGCAAGGCTCTTCACGAACTCGCAGCCAGCCTCGTGTGCCTTGTGGATGTCACCGGCAAAGGAGCCAATGACCTCGTGCTTGCCGTTGAGCACCACGTTAAGCACAAAGGCAAGGTGAGCCATCTCGGCAGCGGCGAACATATCCTCGCTCACGTGGTTGTGGCACAGGTTGCCGGCACGCGAATGGGAGTCGTTCACAAACTGACCGTTGTGGTTGTACATGATGGTCTTATAGCTGGCGATGCCGGGCAGGACAGACTTTCGGCTGCCAGAGAAGCCGGCAAAGAAGTGCGGCTCAATGAAGCCCTCGGCAAGAAGCAGGTCGCAATCGGCAGCGATCTTGTTGATGATGCACTCGCCACCAGAAGGCAGGGTGCCGATCTTCTTCATCATGCTGTCGTCGGTTGCGACATGCATAACGATTTCCTCGTTGGCAACGATGTCCTTGCCATACTTGTTGACGAGCTCCTCGTGCGTCGACGGACGGTGCATACCCGTAGCAACCAAAATACGCACACGAGCCTCGGGCGCAGCGGCATGAATGTGATGCAGCAGAATAGGCATCGTCACACGCGAGGGAACGGGACGCGTATGGTCGGAGCTGATGATGACGATGTTCTTTTTACCAGCACAAAGCTCCTCGAGCGAAGGTGAGCCATAAGGGTTGGCAAGCGACTCCTCTACCATTTTTTCCTGCGATTTCGTAGTCTTAAACTCGTTTTGATGACCTTCCATCACACCCGCGAAGTTCTTGTCCTCGAGCTCCAGATGCAACGTCTTGTGGTCAAACGGCAGTTCACATTCAAACATTGACGAGCGCCCTCTTCCTTTCAACTGACACACTAGTCAAACCGTTGGAAGGATACGCCGTTCACCGATAAACACCACCGTCCACCGACTCATTAACACAACGTTCATATTTGACCTTCAACAAAACGGCCGCGATCCCAAAGGGAACCGCGGCCGCTACAGTCGTAAGGCGAGAAGCGCCAAATGCATCTCGGTCCCATTCGATAAGACGCGAGGCGCGAAGCGCCAAACGCGCCGCCGGGACAGGCCCCATCCAAAACGCGCGAAGCGCGCCATTCTTCTCCTCAGCTTTAATTCCAGAAGACCGAGGACGAAGGGACCCGACGGGTTTCCCTCTGAATGCATTCCGCAGCACGAAGCCCCATCAAAGTGCGCGAAGCGCGCTATCTTTTCCCCAGCAGTAATCCGCCGAAGACCGGACATCGTAGGGCCCGCCATTAGTTTACTTTTAGGCACACTCCGCAGGACGCGAGAAGCCCTCGCCGCACGAAGTGCGCAGCGAGGGCTTCTTGCATGTCCGAGGACGTGCCTAAAAGTAAACTAATGGCGGGCCCGGACGACTACAGGGCTATCGATTACCCCGTGTTTTGGAGTCCTGCCGAGACGCCGGTCACAGTCGAAAGAATCAGGCTCATGTACTCGGCCTTCTTCTCCTCCGCCATCTCGTCCTGGTTCATACGCACCTCGCGAAGGGCGCGGACCTGGGCGATGGACAGGGCATCAACATAGGGGTTGCGCACGCGAACGGCGCAACCGAGCACGCGACGACGCTGCAGCGGCCACTCGTCACCGACGATGGCAAGGACCCACTTACGGGTGAGCTGCATCTCGGTAAAGACCTTCTCGGACAGATCCTGGCGATCGCCCAGGTGCAGATACATCTTGGCGATGCGCTGGTCGGTCTTGGCGATCGACATCTCGATGTTGTCGATAAAGGTGCGGAAGAACGGCCACTCCTGGTAGGCAGCCTTAAGCTGGTCAAGGTCGCCCAGCTGCTCGCAGGCGGTGCCCAGGCCGTACCAAGCGGCCAGATTGATGCGCGCCTGGCTCCAGCTAAAGATCCACGGAATGGTACGCAGGTCGTCAAGCGACTTGGCACCCAGGCCGCGCTTGGCGGGACGCGAGCCGATCGGCAGCAGACCGACCTCGGTCAGCGGCGTCACGGTCGAGAACCACGGTGTAAAGTCCTCGGTGTTCAGCAGGTCCAGATAGCGCTCATGGCTTGCTGCGTTGAGCTTCTCGGCCATATTCCAGAACTTCTGCGTGGTCTCGGTGTTGGTCTTCTCGACACTCGGAGCCGACTGCAAAAGCGTTGCGGCGGCAACGGACTCAACATGGCGCTGAGCCAGCGTGCGGTTGCCGTAACGGGCAAAGATGACTTCGCCCTGCTCGGTGAGCTTAAAGAAGCAGTTGACCGAACCCTTGGGCTGCGCCAGCACGGCCTTGTTGGCCGGGCCGCCGCCACGGCCCACGGCACCGCCGCGACCGTGCATGAGCACCAGGTCGATATCGTTCTTCTCGGCCCACTTGGCGATGCGCTCCTGCGCGGAGTGCAGCGCGAGCATGGCCGTGGTAGGACCGGCGTCCTTGGAGGAGTCGGAATAGCCCAGCATGACCTCCATGCGGCGGTTGGTCTGGGCAAGGCGCTTTTGCACCACGGGCAGCGTAAGCATCTGGTCGAGCACGTCGATGCAGCCCTCGAGGTCCTCGAGCTGCTCAAACAGCGGGATCACGTCGAGCTCGGGGACATCCTCCTCGTGTGCAAAGGACAGGTGGGCAAGCTCAAAGACGTCGGCCACATGCTGGGCGCTCTTGGTGAACGAGACGATGTAGCGATGCGCCATCTTCTTGCCGTAGCGCTTCTGGATGGAGCCGATAGCGCGGAAGGTATCGATGACCTCGCGCGTCATGGGCTGCAGGTCGCCATGGATACCGTTCTCGTGGATATCCTTGAGGGCGCGGGCGTGCACCACGGAGTGCTGACGGAACTCCATCTCGACCATATGGAAGCCGAAGGACTCGACCTGCCAGATGATGGTCTGGACCGGGCCGTAGGCAGCACGGACGGCACCGCAGGCGGCCAGCGAGCGCTGGACGACACGCAGGTCCTCCAGGAACTCATCGGCGCTGTGGTACATGGTGTCGGTGATGCGACGCACGGTGGCGTTCAGACGGTCGGCCATGACGAGCATGACGGCGCGATGCGGCTCGTGCTCGGAGATCAGTTCAGCACGTGCGGTGTACTGGGCGCTCATCTCGACCTGATGGTTCCACAGGTTGATGAGCTCGGCAGACGGCTTGCTGTAGGTGGCCTCGAGCGTGAGGTTGCGGCCGATGCGGCGGCACTTGTCCTCAAGCTTGAGCACCATGTGGGTGAAGTACTTGGCGGCGACCTCACGGCTCACCTTGGCGGTGACGTTGGGGTTACCGTCGCGGTCGGAACCAATCCAGCTGCCGGGATGGAAGAACGCCGGGCACAGCGGCGGCACGGTACCGGCCTTGTCGCCCAGCACCCAGTCGTCAAAGCGACGATAGATGACGGGGATGACGTCGAACAGCGTGTTATCGAAGATGTCGATGATGGTATCGGCTTCCTCGACCGGCGTGGGCTTCTTGAGCGCGATGGGGCTCGTACGCACCAGGGCGTCGATCTCCTGCAGCATATGGCGCTCGTTCTCCACCAGGTCGGAGCCGCCCAGGCGCGGACGCTCCTCCAGCAGGTTGGAGATACGGCGAATCTTGCCCTCGACGGCCTTGCGACGGGCCTCGGTGGGATGCGCGGTAAAGACGGGATGGAACTCAAGCTTGCCGAGCAGCCCGTTGGCGCCCTCGACACCCAGCTCATTCACCAGCTGGTGATAGGCGACGGTGAGCTCGTTGGCGGGATCGACCTCGGTATCGGTCGACGCACCGGCCTCGCGCTCGCGCAGCTGCGCCACACGGTAGTTCTCCTCCGACAGGTTTGCCAAGTGGAAGAAGCTCGTAAAGGCGCGAACGATGACCTGCTGCTTATCGAGCGGCAGACTGTCGATCAGATCGACGACCTCGCGAAACGCCACGGCGGTGGGCTCGTCGGCGGTGGGCACGCCCTGCTCGTCGACGGCCTCGTCGGCAGCGCGGGTACCGGGGTTGCCGGCATTGGCCACAATCTCGGCCGACAGGATTTTGTCGAACAGGTCCGCGATCTCGGGATCATACTCGCTAAGCACACGACGCTCCAGGCGTAGGAACAACGCCAAATTGTCGCGCAGCTCCTCGGGGATCTCGATCTCGGCGAGACGCTCCCTGGACTCGGCATTCGAGCCGATTCGGTTAACGAGGCGGTTGACCACGGCAGCGACGCGCGCCGCGGCTTCGGGTACAGACTGGTTGCTTAGGTTCTCAGCCACGTTTCCTCCCATTCCTCCTTCTATGCACGTAACATGCGGTATTCATTATAGGCGCTTGAGAAATACTTTCGACACTGATTGCGCTTTACCACACAAAAGTATTTTCTGCATTGCAAGGGTTTTTGCCCTAAATGGTCGTATTTCTCGGTGGACGGCATACACAAACGGGGGCATTCCGCATAAATGCGAAACACCCCCGTAACAATCGCTCGCAATGAACGGGACACTCAAGCGGGTCCGCAGCTCAAAAAGATGCGCTACAGGCGCTCACGAACCGCCTCGACGACGTTGGCCAGATCGACCAGTACCTCGTCATGGCTCTCCATGTCGCGCACCTTGACCTTGCCGGCGGCAAGCTCGTCGCCGCCCAGGACCAGGATGAGCTTGGCACCCACCTTATCGGCCTGCTTAAACTGGGCCTTGAGCGAACGGCCCTGATAGTCGGCCTCGGTCACGATGCCTGCGGCGCGAAGCTCCTGCGTAATGGCAAAGACGTTCTGGCGCAGCTCCTTGCCGGCGTTGGCGACATAAACACACGGGGCCTCATCGGCACCCAGGTCGCTGCCAAAGGCCTGCAAGGCCAGCAGGGCGCGCTCAAAACCGACGGCGAAGCCGACGCCGGCCGTAGGCTTGCCGCCCTCGAGCTCGACCAGGCCGTCGTAGCGGCCGCCGCCGCCGATGGAGCCGACGCCGGCGCCAGGGGCCTCGACCTCAAAGACGGTACGGGTGTAGTAGTCCAGGCCGCGCACCAAGGTGGGATCCTCGACATACTCGATACCGGCGGCATCCAGATAGCGCTTGACCTGCTCGTAGTGCTCGCGGCACTCGTCGCACAGGTTGTCACCCATCAGCGGGGCCTCGGCCATGATCTCGCGGCAATGGTCGTTCTTGCAGTCGAAGGCACGCAGCGGGTTGAGCTCGGCGCGCTCACGGCACTCATCGCACATCTCGTCGGCGTGATCGAGGATGAACTGCTTAACCTGCTCGCGGTAAGCCGGACGGCACTGGGCGTCACCCATCGAGTTGATGAGCAGACGAAGCTTGGAAAGATCGAAGCCCAGGCGCTTGTAGAACTCCATGAGCATGATGATGCACTCGGCGTCTGCCGCCGGATCGGGAGCGCCGAGCCACTCGATGCCCACCTGGTGGAACTGGCGCAGGCGGCCCTTCTGGGGACGCTCGCCACGGAACATGGCCTCGGCGTAGTACGCCTTAAACGGCGTGGAGCCCTGGGGCACCAGATTGTTCTCGACGACGGCGCGCACCACGCCGGCCGTGCCCTCGGGGCGAAGTGCCAGGCGCTGCTTGGGCTTGAGTTTGGTGTCGGTGCCCTCGGTAAAGACGCGCTCCAGGTTGGCACCGCTGAACACGCGGAACATCTCCTTGCGCACGACGTCGGTCGACTGGCCGATACCGTGGACAAACACATCCACCTGCTCGATCGCGGGCGTCTCGATGGGTTTAAAACCAAACGGCTCGAACACGCCGGCCGCAATCTGCTGCATCTTTTGCCAGGCGCGCATCTCGGCGCCGATAAGGTCGCGGGTTCCCTCCGCCTTCTGTGCCTGCATGGGCAAACACCTTTCTTTTGTATCGCGTCATAGGTAACGGTCATTATACGGCACAAACGCAAACAGCGACGGCGCGTCTGGCCGAACGAGGGTATGGGGACTCGTTCGGC